>CANHEE010000092.1 GCA_947459655.1 Lewinellaceae bacterium | reverse complement strand
TATTATATACAAGCTGGCATGACTCTGTTGAAAATGTTCCCGCTGCAAGGGTTGCAGTTAGTCCCGTTACTCCAGTTGAACTTACTGATTCACCACTATACGAAGCCCCTGCACCACCTGAATAAGGTACAATAAAGTAGGCCACCGTACAGGTGTAATTCTGTTGAAGGATTCCTGTTGCTATTGCATCGGCGCAATTTAGTGTTGGAACAACAGGTGGAGATTTGTAAACTCGTGTAAAAGAAGTAGCGCCTGAGAGCATAAGCAGGCTCAAAATAATTGTTTTCATAAGTTTGAATTGATGAGTTCAAAAAAAATCACGTAAAAATGAATTATTTTTTTTAAAAAAATTATCTGGTAAAATTTTATTTCTTTTTTTAACAAAAAAATAACACAAAGCATGTTATATTCGAAAATTCAATTTTACTGAAGCATCCAAATCGGAGTAAAACTATCTGACCTAGATAGATTTTTTTCTATACCAAGCGCACAAGGATCCATTATAGACGGGAAGAATTATCTTCGCGCATTCGCGGCCAACTGTTTTTATTAGCCGCGAAGACAAGAGGGAAAAGCACAGCGAAGAATTGTTTTTGTGGTATTTGCGAATACATTTTGGGGATGCCATAAAATGCATGCTGGGGCAATTTAACGAGAAATGGTTCTTCGCGCCTTCGCGACAACCTTTTCTGATGAGCTGCGAAAACACGAAAGGATCTAGGAGCGTTTCGTTTTAGCTTCCGGCAGTAAAAAAAACTAGTATTCAAATATAACTTCCTCATTGGGAACCCTGAAGCGTGGCCCCCACTCTCCTTCTGAGGTTCCCTTACCGACCGCAACAATCATGTTGATTTCAGCGCCGCGGGGAAGGTTTAGCGCGCGCTTGACGCGAAGCTCATCAAAACCCTCCATGGGACAGGTGTGAAAGCCTTCTGCTGCGATGGAAAGCATAAAGGTCTGGGCAGCAAGTGCGCAAGATTTGTGCACCACGATGCGCTGGCTGGACAATCCGCCGGAACGGGGGAATGGCTTGCGGAGTCCCACGAAAAAGCTAATGCTTTTTCGGATCAGGGTCATAAATCCGAATGGATCATTTGAGTACACGAGCGGCATTATCTTTCCGTAGTATTTCAGCGCAGCAATCTGCAGCTTGTTTGGCTCGCCGGTTATGCTTTTTCTGATCTTTTGCAGATTCCATTCAGCTCTTTCGCGCCACTTATCGCGCCTGGTCACAAAAACAACCAGGTGTTTTGCGGTGCGGGCTGCGCGCTGGTCAAGGCAGAGCGGTGCATACTTTTCAAGCTCCTGTTGTGATTTAATCCAATGGAACTCCCACAACTGCATGTTGCTGCTATTGGGTGAAAGTACCGCCCGTTCAAGGCTTTTACGGACAACCTCATCGGGCACCTCTGTTGCGGCATCAAATGAGCGATTAGACCTTCTGAAATTCACGATTTCCTGAAATTCATTTGAATACATATTGCTGATATTTTATTGTCAAGTAAAAAATATTGTGAATCGGGGATCTGATATCACCTACACGACAGACGAGGTAGATTCTAATTGGACTATCCAAACTACCAAAGTAGTCGCGCCATCCCAGCACAAAAGACGGCATTGTGCGGCGAATATTTTACGATTTTGTGCTAAATTAAAATTACCTAATGAGCAGTTTGCTGCGAAATATACCGGCCGTCGTCTCCACAACAACGAAATAAGTACCCGATGGAAGCCATGACACATTGATTTCTGAATTGGCAGAAGTAGACATCAGGTGACCGACGGGACTGACAATTTTCACCTCCAACAACTCTGAACCTGGCGTTTGAACGACAACTTCTTCATCTGCCGGATTGGGAAATATTTTGATTTCGGCATTATTTGAAGATTTTTCGTCGGTATCCAGGGTTTGTGAAGTGAGAACAGAAAGCAACTGAGCAGACACCTGAAATGCCTTTGCGGGCTGCTGATTAATGAGTACTGATATAATGATTCCTGAAGCGGTTTCATATAGCATGGAAGAATTGTAGCCTCCCCAGATGCTGCCGCCATGCTGCCATACCGTCCTACCCTGAACATCGGTGCGGAATAGGCCTATACCGTAATCTCCCGATCCGACAAAAGTTGTCATCTCCCTGAAAGAGGTGGCATTCAAGACCCTGCCGTTCATCAGCGCCTGATACCATTGCGCCATTTCAGAGGCGGTAGAATACATTGCACCTGCTGACCAGGCAGCGCTGTTGACTGCGACTCTTGGTACCAGAAAATTGTCTTTTCCAGCCTGCCACGGATGCGCCACCAGAGTTGGCACACTTTCGTAAACATCCAAAAAAGTACTATCCAGTTTTAACGGAGACAAAATGCTGTCCCTCAGCAGCCGGGCATATGTTTTTCCGGTTGCACGCTCGGCAATCAATCCTGCCAGCAGATAATTGGTATTGCAGTAATTCCAGCCCTTTCCCGGAGGAAAAAGTGGCGGCCCCATCCATTTCATCAATTCTTCTGTTTTGAAAACTCGCCCAGGATTGGCAAGGATAGAATCCGAATAACCGGAAACAGAGGTGACATCAAAAAGTCCGGAAGTATGGTTGAGCAACTGCCTAATAGTGATGTTTGAATCGATATTTGGGTATGCAGGAAGGAAGCTATGAAGCGAATCGTTCAGGCTGATGATGCCCTTTTCAGCAAGTTTCAGCATCAACACACCGGTAAAGAGTTTAGTGTTGCTGCCGATGCCAAATTCCATACCCGGATGAATGGGTGTTCCCGGATGTGAAATGCCACTGACGCCAGTCCAGGTGCCGATTCCCGGGCGTATCACACAAAGCGAAATACCACGGAGATTGCCCGCTACCCTCATGCTGTCAATTTTAAATTGCAGCTTACCGGCGAGTGTTGGGTCAAAAGATTGACCCAAAGCAATTGTTTTAAAGCAAAAAAGGAAAATGCCTGTTTGAAATACTTTTTTCATATCCGGATAGCAGAATTTCGAGCATAGATACGCAAATCCAAACAAGGATCAATGCACAGATAGTGTTATTTCAATCACATAAAAATACTCCACCCTTGATGATGCCTTTCGCCTCAGCCTGCTTCAACGAAAGTAGCAGCGAAGCGGGGTCTGAACGGGAAATGATTGCCCTCCCTCCAACAAAAGTAAGACTGTCGGGCATCCTTGTAAAAGCACTTCCGGCAAGAATAAAATCACCTCCAACATATTCAAGCAATGGAAAGGTACTCTCTGAGATTTGCCTGTTGCCGGTGCAGTCCAGGCTGCCACCTACTGATTTAACATTGTACACCATAACGACATTTTTTTAGTTGTTCATTTTCAGACTGATATATATTGCACCCTCAAACAGTGCCGGATTGGCATCAAACTATGCCATTTTGAATGGCATACAAATTAAAACAAAATCTTACATATTATCAAGAAAATTGAAATCTTTTTGTGAAGAAAGTACTCTTTCACAGCGACGAAACTTTGGACATTTATCACCTTTCATTTCCGCAGAAATATTACCTTTGTCCGCATTATCTAAATCATCTCTATGAAGCGATTTTTAATTGTTCTCGGCATCACTTTATTCGTAGCCGGACTATCTGCCCAGACCATCATTAAGGGCGTTATCAAGACCCAGGAAACCAACATGCCATTACCTGGTGCCCTGCTCACCATAGAGGGCAAGAAAAACACCGCCATCTCCGATGAAAACGGAAAATTCAGACTAATAAGAGTGTCCGGAAAAAAGGCCAATGTCATTATTCAAATGAAGGGCTACAAAACCATAGAAATGCCCGTCGATATAGAGGGAAAGCTCATCAATATGGGTGAAATTGCACTTGCCAAACAGGACCTCAACGCAAGCGGGGTGGTCAACGAGGCCATCCAGATCATCAACCTTGATGACACTGACTCCAACGACGGTACCGACGAGCAGAATGTGGCTTCACAGCTGGGTGCGTCCAGAGACCTGTTCCGGCAGTCCACTTCATACAACTGGAACGCAGTTCGCTACAGACAGCGCGGCTACCTGAACAACTACACCGAGCAGTATTTCAATGGTGTACCATTCAACGAACTTGATGATGAACGCGTGATGTTTAACGCCTACGGAGGTTTGAATGACGTCACACGCCTGCAGCAGAATTACATAGGACTCGAACCAAACAGCTTCGCATTCGGAGATCTTGCTGGATCCTTCAACATCGATACGAGGGCTTCCATGCAGCGCAAGGGTACCCGCCTTTCGTACATGAATACGCACAGGACATACAACAACAGGATAATGGCTACGCATTCGACAGGGCTGATGGCCAACGGCTGGGCATTTACAGCTTCTGCATCGCACCGCTGGGCAAATGAAGGGTACGTCCCCGGAACATTTATGGATGCCTATGCCTACATGCTTTCCGTAGACAGAAAACTGAACAAGGCACACCTTCTAAATCTTACGGTCTTTGGTGCACCGATTAAGCAAGGCAGAAGTGGTCCTGCGGTTCAGGAAATGTTCGATCTTTCGGGATCGAATTATTACAACCCTTACTGGGGTTACCAGAATGGCGAAAAACGAAATGCCAGGGTGCGCAAGACACACTCTCCCACTGCCATTCTCAGACACGATTATACGCCAAATAGTCACACCTCTCTTTCAACAGCTGTTTCTTTTCAGTACGAAAAATTTGCTGATGGTGACATTGATTGGTTCAATGCAGCTGATCCCAGACCGGATTATTATAGCAAACTGCCTACTTCGGCGGATGATGATGTACAACGGCAGGCACTCACCGATTTGCTGAGCAACAATGAGGCAGCTAGGCAAATCAACTGGGCCAATCTGTACAATACCAACAGGTCAAATCTGACGACGATTACCAACGCCACCGTCAATGGCGTGACGGGTCAGACCATGACCGGAAACCGTTCCAAGTATGTGCTTTTCGACAGAAGGAGTGACAGCAAGGAGATGAATTTTTACTCCAATGTTCAACACCAGCTCTCTGACAGACAACAGCTTGTGGGTGGTCTGGGGTTGCGCTATTTCAGATCTTCTGATTACAAGCAACTGCAAGACCTGCTCGGTGGCGATTTTTTCCTAGACATCGATCAGTTTGCAGACCGCCTTTTTCCGGGTAGTAACGTAGGACAAAATGATCTTGCAGCACTCAATAAAGTCATCAAAGTGGGTGACAGATATGGCTACAACTTCAACGTGGATGTCAGAAACGCATACCTATGGGGGCAATACGCTCTTTCAACCAACCACCTTGACATGTTTGTATCCATGAAGGGTTCTTACAACAGTTTTTTCCGCCAGGGAAACAACCAGAATGGACGATTCCCAGATAATTCACTCGGAAAATCTGAGGTGAGCCAGTTTTGGAACTATGGTACAAAAGCAGGTGCGACGTACAAACTCAACGGACGCAATTATTTTCATGTGTATGCCGGCTACATGACCAAAGCGCCCAACAGCCGGGACGCATTTTTGTCTCCGCGTACCCGCAACCAGGTAGCGCCAAATCTTGTGAATGAGAAAATCGCCTCCGTTGAAGGTGGTTACAACTATCGTTCACCACAATTTTCGGCACAAATTAGCGCATATTACACTTATTTCAGCAATAAGCTAAAAGCGATATCTTTCTACTCAGATGAGGATAGGTCTTTCGTCAATTATGTCGCAAGAGGTGTAGATACCAGACACACAGGTATTGAATTTGCAGCAGAGTGGAAGCCAACCTCTACGATTGAACTGTATACAGCAGCCACCCTCTGCCAGCACCTGTATGCCTCAAGGCCTATTGCTTTTGCAACCCCGGATAATGGTGTGATTTCCCTACAGAGCAACCTAAACGGACAAACCGTTTACATCAATGGCTTTTATGTACCCAACACTCCTCAGACCGCTGCTACTTTTGGCTTCAGGTACAATGCAAAAAAGTATTGGTTTGTGAGCGCAAACGTGAACTATTTTGCAAGAAGATATGAAGACATTAATTTCAATAGGAGAACGGAATATGCAGTGTCACTCGATGCAGCCAGTTCTGAAAAGCTCATAAAGGACTCACCGCTTTGGAAGGAAATCCTTGAGCAAAAGAAAATGCCTGATGCCTATACGGTGAATATACTCGCAGGAAAATCCTTCAAATACAAGTCTTATTTCATCAACCTAACAGCCGGCATGGACAATGTACTGAATAATCAGTTCGTCATGTCCCAATTCGAGCAGTGGCGTTTCAACTGGACAGACAAGAATGTAAATACCTTTCCACCTAAAAAGTACTACGCCTATGGAAGGAATTATTTCGCAATGGTGTCGTTGCGGTTTTGACAGGTTTTGACAGGATGTACACGATTTACACGATTTTGGCAGGAGTTCATGATCAAAGACGATTTTTAATTTGTTCTGGACACGAAATAGAAAGCTTGAACAATAACACGACTATTCACCTGACCATAAATGCTGACATGCCAACTAACTGGCCGGCAGACCAAAAGACAACCTGACTAAATGACCAAACAACCGGTCTACCAATAGATTACGTTTCTCCTTTATGGCCTGGTATCTGTTTTTTTTTCTCCTCTCAGCATTCCTGACTGAACCAAAACCGGGACTACCGGAGAACATCAGGCTGGTGAATCCGTCTTTTGAGGGAACACCTCAAGATGCAACAGTTCCGACAGGTTGGATGGCTTGTGGAGATAACTCCACACCCGACATTCTGCCCGGTGCTTGGGGAGTTTACACCGAAGCATCAGATGGGAAGACCTATCTCGGATTGATTACCAGGGAAGATGGCACCTGGGAGAAGATTGCTCAGAAACTCCGCAAACCGCTAAAGGCCAATCAATGCTACAGTTTTAGCACCGACCTTTGCCACTCTTCAGCATACGATGGCTACAACATACCGGTCAAATTTCAGCTTTGGGGCGATGGACGAGCCTGCGGACGAGGCCAATTGCTGGCTGAAACATCTGTCATCAGACACGGCAGCTGGAAAACCTACCACTTTGAATTTACGCCGAAAAAAGACTTGGAATACATACTGATCGAGGCACGTTATGCCAACGGAATTTATTTTGCCTACAAAGGCAACCTATTGATTGACAATTGTTCTGCTTTCAGTATTTGCCAGCGGGCAATGTTAAACTGATGTGTAAATATTTAAAATCAGTCTAGGCACAAGCCTCGGATCTGCAATTTAGGGCTACACCGGATTTTCTTTCAGCCATTCAGGGCACATTTTAACAATTGAATTGGACAATAATTTTTATCTTGGCAAAAAATTGTTAGGTTCTTCAAAGCGAAAATGCTCCGGTGAAGTGATTTATTTAGGTTTAACCTTATTGTAATATATCCGGGCCGTTTTGTGTGCAATTTGATACAGATTTAAAATTGTCGTCCGGTTTTCCTGAATGAAATTATTAAAAAACATTTTTCTGACTGCAATATTTTTGCTTCCGTTTGTACTGGCTGCACAGTTCCGGGCAGATTGCAGCTATATAAAGGGAAAAACCAACACCACTCTGATTACTCAACCATCCTGTAATGGCTCTAAAGACGGGTTAATTACTGTGCTAACCGATTATCCGGGTCTGATTCAACGAGACATCAGTTATCAGCTGAACAATAACCCTTTTGTGCCTTCCGGCAGTTTAAGGAATGTCGATGGCGGAACACAGCGCATCATAACACTTAACGCTGCTGACGGCTGTCGGGATACTCTGTACGTCCTAATGCCCCAACCCGATTCCATAAAACTGAGCATCATGATTGATACCGCAAGTTGTCAGTACAGCGGCACTTTTCAGGCAAGAGCTATGGGCGGCAGCGGTACTTTTCAGTATCGCTGGAATACCAGTCCGGTACAAACCACTTCCCTGCTCAGCAATGTACTTGCATTCGGCTCCTACACGGTGACCGTGAGCGACGCGAATGGTTGCAGTGTTAGTCGGAGTGCTGCAATGCCCAAACCTAATCCGTTGAAGGTTCAATTTGTGGTTCAAAGTCCTGGTTGTATTAACCAGTCCTCAGGAAAGATCATTCTGAGTCCTGAGAACGGTATAGCCCCCTACACTTACAGGTGGGCATCCGATTTTTCAGATACACTTGGCACGAGTAACATCCTGAGTGGAGTTGTCAAAGGAAATTACTATGCCACAGTGAGCGATGCAACGGGCTGCTCCTATACAGGATCATTTGTTGTTACTGATCCCAAAGCACTGAGCATCAGCGCTAAACTTTCGACGAAAAGTTGCCTGAATGACTTCAGCGGAGCCATTGATGTTACCGTAAACGGCGGAAAACCGAGCTATACCTACCTTTGGTCAAATAACCAAACCACAGCATCTGTCAATACGCTCAACAGTGGAGATTACAGGCTAATTGTTACCGACCAGAACGGATGCCAACTAGATACTACCTTCATTATGCGGCTCAACTACCCCGCCACCGGAAACATTTCCCTGCAGCAAGTCAGTTGCAGTAATAAAAAGGACGGTACGGCAACCATTCAGGTTATCGGCGGTACCGCTCCATTTTCATACCTTTGGTCTGATCCGCTGGGGCAAAACACGGAAACGGCTAACGGAATCGATGCAGGAACTTATTTTGTCACAGCTACAGATGCGTTCGGCTGTATCATCGTAGGGTCGGTCAACATTGTGAAACCGCAGCCGCTTGATGCGCAATTCAACATCCAGACAACCCGATGTGCAGATTCTGTCGACGGCTCGGCAACTGTACTTGTCAGCGGAGGAAATGGCAATCCGCAAATCACCTGGTGCGACGGAAAGAACGGATTGAACAGAAACGACCTGAAAGGAGGTACTTGCAAAGTCGACATCATCGATAGCAAAGGGTGTTCGCTTCAAAAGACCATATTCATACCCTCACCTTCGGCAGTGGAAGCAGATAAAGTCAATGTGACAGATGTGCTTTGTGCAGGTGACTCAAATGGTTCTGCCGAATGCCTTGCAAAGGGAGGGACATGGCCGTACAGTTACAAATGGAGCGACGCAAACGGACAGCTTACCTCAAAAATTCAGAATCTACCAAAAGGCAGTTATACCGTTACCATGACCGATTCAAGGCAATGTACTGCAGTGCAGACCGTCATTGTAAACGAGCCGTTGCCATTGGGCTTCAGTGTAAAGACCGTTGCTCCAAAATGTGCATCTGACAACACTGGCAGTTTTGCGGTTACCGTATCCGGCGGTACCGGCAGTTATAGCTATTTCTGGAAAAACAATGCCGTCAGCGGTATAACCTCTGCTGAGACCATGGCTGCTGCAGGAAAATACTACCTTACCATCACCGATACTAACCTTTGTACTATAGCGGATACCTTCAACATCAGTACCCCTGCACCGATAGAGTTTACCATTTCACAGATAAAAAAAGGCTGTGCAGGATCCAATAGCAGCACTGCTGAAGCAACAGGTATTAGCGGAGGCGCCGGCCCGTATAAATTGATTTGGGAGGGTGGTTTCAACAGCAATACAATCACTAATCTCAAACCCGGGAGCATCTCCGTGACGGTGACGGATGCAAACAGCTGTAGTGCTATAAAAAGTACGGAAATCACTGAATACGAACCCATAAAGACCGGACTTGCCTTTGTAATGCCAAAATGCAGGGGAAGCAATGACGGACAGATGGCTATCGTCTCTCTGAACGGTGGTGCCGGAAACGGAGTTGCCAGCGCCTACACATACAAATGGAATGACGTCCCAGCACAGACAACTCCGCTGGCAACCAATCTGCCGGGGGACAAAACTTATGAGGTTCTGATAACCGATAGTTCGGGATGTACGGGTACGGCCTCAAGATATCTTCCGCAACCCAACTCCATTGAGCTGACGGCTGTTATCACGAACAACAGTTGCTTCGGATTGGCGGAAGGAAATATATTTGTAACCGCAAAAGGGGATAATCCAGGATTTAACTTTTTGTGGAATGATAAACCCAACAGCACAACAGCTCAAATAAGCGGGTTGAGGACAGGAAATTATTCCGTTACAGTTAGTGACTTTAAAAACTGCACGACCACGGAAACCTTTATCCTGAAGGATCCAGATTCGCTTGGTGTTTCCAAGGTAATCATTAAAAACAATACATGCAGAGATACTGCCAAAGGTTCTGTTCGTCTGGAGGCAATCGGGGGAAACGGCAAACTAAACTACCTTTGGAGCAATGGTGCAGTTACCGAATTTGCCGATAATCTGGTCACGGGGATTTATACTGTCACGATTACAGATCAGAACAAGTGCACAATAGTTAGGCAGTTCAATATCAGCCAACCCGATACTGTTCGCGTGTCACTGGAAACGACGGATATATCATGCTTCGGCTCAAAAAATGGTTCGATCAAGATTACGGCAACAGGAGGTACAGCACCATACGTATATAGCCTTGACGGCAAAAAATACAGTGGATACAATATTTTGGATCAACTTGCCGCCGGAAAGTACTCCGTTTTTGCTAAAGCCAAAGACGGCTGCATCGGATTTTCAAGTACTGCTTTGGCAGAACCAAAGCCTTTACTTGCAAATGCAGGTGCAGACCAGTACATTGAATATGGTGCAACTGCCATCGTTAAGGCAAGTTACACAAACAATATGGGAAAGGCAACGATTAAGTGGGATGCGCCCTCTACTGACATACTCAATTGCATTCGCTGTGACACAGTATCGGTAAAACCACTGGAGACGACCATACTAACCCTACAAGTCACGGATGCCAACGGCTGCCTTGCAGAAGACCGCATTACCATTTTTCTGAAAAGAGAAAAAGGAGTATTTGTTGCGCAGGCTTTTTCTCCAAACAACGATATGGCGAATGATCTGTTGCGCGTGCACGGGAAGGAAGGAACCAAAGTGCTCGTATTTAGGGTTTTTGACCAGTGGGGAGAGCAACTGTTTGAAGCAACCGACTTTCCCGTTAATGAAAAAAACATCGGTTGGGATGGGGTTTTCAGAGGAAACCTAATGCCAGTGGGCAATTACGTCTGGACCATTGAGGCAATTTTTCCCTCCGGTGAAAGACAATTGTACAAGGGGAGCAGTTTGCTGATCAGATAATGTCTTATAACCGGAAATATTTCTTTCAGGTACCGAATTCAAGTGATATGACAAG
>CANHEE010000091.1 GCA_947459655.1 Lewinellaceae bacterium | reverse complement strand
TGGTTAACTTTGGTTTAGATGAAGGTCCTTTAAAAACCATAAGTGCCTTCAAGGAAATGCTAAAGCAGGAAAAATATAAAAATGCCGTAAACGGTATTCGCAATTGACAAAGTTTAAGTAAGTTTGCAACGTGATAAAATACTACTCCAAAATAGATGGCAAACTCCGTGAGCTGGAAAAACCCGACCTGCAGTGCTGGATTCACATCACTCCACCCTTCAGTCATGAAGAGCTGGAAGAGATAGCCAATGAATTTGAAGTACCACTTGATTTTTTCACTGACTCACTTGATATTGATGAGAGATCCCGCTACGATAGAGAAGATGACATCAGGCATATCATCCTCAACACCCCGCTATTAAATCACAACCATTCAGATACCAACACTTATTATGTTACCGTACCGATAGGTATCATTCTGTTGCCGGATCATGTAATCACCATAACAGCTTTTGAAAACACTATTGTAGATAATTTTTTGAAAAACAAGGTCAAGAACTTTGACCCCTCTGATGAGAAGCTCTTTGTGTTGCAACTTCTTGAGTTGAATGTGTACGCTTTTCTCAATTGCCTGAAGAAACTGAATCTACAGCGAAACATTATCGAAAAAGAACTGCTGATCTCAACTAAAAACGAACAGATTATCGAGTTGCTCAAAATTGAAAAAAGTCTGGTATTCTTCGTAAATGCACTTAGCGCCACTGAGTTGTTGAACATGAAAATCAAAAGATCTGATTTTCTGCAGCTCAATGGCGATGAAGACAAGACCGATCTTTTTGAAGACATCATCATCGATGCTAGTCAGGCATTGCAGATGGCCAACATCTACGCCAATATCCACAATTCAACGATGGAAACATACGGGTCTATCATTGCCAACAACGTAAATGCTGTGATGCAGCGTCTAACGTTGGTAACAATCATCATCGCAGTTCCAACCCTTGTCGCCAGTATTTTTGGTATGAATGTAGACCTGTACGGACTGGATAAAAACCCATACGCCTTACCGGCTATTCTGGCGGGTTCATTTGTTTTCGCCATTTTCCTCTCCTGGTTTTTTAGAAAAAAGAGGCTATTCTAAATCAGTCGGGTATCTTTTCCCACTGGTAAATAAGTTTTCCCGTACGCTGGGGAAATTCTTTACAATTGTTTTTTTGCTTTTTGTTCCAGTTGCAAAGATTATTTCCTTTGCAGTCGTAAAAGATTTTTTCCTCAGGAGATTCAAAAACATAAACGATATCCGTATCTCGCATGTATCTGCGAATGGTATGTGGACTTTTTTGCTCAATGAGCATTTTCATCCAGTCAGCTACGGGCAAATCAACATCAAGACAGGCTACAGGATATGAAGGAATTAACTTTAGGCAGGTAAATTCTGCCGAGGTTGCTTCCACCATGCATAGTGATGAAGTGTTTTTCAAAGGCTTAAAATCAAACTTAACATTTTGTTCTGCCCCGATTCTGTATGAAGGGTCGTCAGCATGAATTTCGAGAGGCAAAAGCAACTTGCCCTCCTCCGTTTCAATAATATAGCCACAATCAATGGCATTTGAATAGTCTTTCACTTTCCCGTAAGACAAGCATGTTTTATCTGCTTTCTTTTTTACCGCTTGTGCAAACATCGGTACAATACCAATCAATAATAAGACTAATAATATCAAATTTCTGCTGCGCATAATGCTCATCAATTTTTCTGCACAATAAACTTGCCAACGGCAAAACCACTCTTGCCCGTAAGTTTGTAAACATACAAACCGGAATTCATTTTTTCAGTTGAAAAAATTTGCACTTCAGTATAAATGTTTGTGTACTGGCTGTCTCTTTGTCCGCTAATGTTGAAGATCTCCAATGTAAAATTTTCTCCGTCGGGATTGTAAAATTTGACCATAGCCTCGTGCTGAACAGGATGCGGAATTATTTGTGCACCCAGATCCATCAATTCAATGTCATAATTTCGTGAAATAAGTAACCCTGTGCCCTCTACTTTTCCAATAGCGCCATACCCATCTCGGTCGGTAACGTCACTGAATTCTGTAATTTCAGCCTTTGAAATGGTTGTATTATTGAAGTATACCCGGAGTAAAGGTCTGTAAGAAGCAGAACGCCTGATAAAGGAATCCTGCAAGCTGAGCGAGCCTATTATACCGCTGCTTAGTCCATAATACGGTTTTGCTGGATATCTCGATGTATCAACAATGGATACAATTTTGTTGATATCAACATTCTTAAGTTGCAGCTGATAGCCATTTACCGCCGTTGAGGGATTATACATACTGATGTCGAAATAACGACCAGCCGGGTTAAATCCGCTTATTTTAACGGATACAGTATCCCTTGTGTTGACTACACTTTGGGGAAACTGGCAATGGTCGTGGTAACTACTGCTGCCAGCATGAATGTGCTTTTTTCCGTAGTTTAGGCAACTGGAGAGCATAGCGGCATCGGTAATGGAAATCTTACCATCTCGGTTTAAATCATCGCACAAGTTACTTTGACCGCTTTGATTGACAGATTGGTTGATATACTTTTGAACGTCATCAAAATCTTGCTGGTAATTGCTGTTGAGGTCTCCGTGCAGACTCTTTCCTCCACATTCTCCTTTGCAATCTTTCACCGCGCTGCCATATTTGATTCCCTTGCAGTCAATAAAAGATTGACAATTTACAGTATCCATTACGAACCAGACCGAGTCGTTTTGTCGTTTTAATTCAAAACAAACCTGAGCCCAATTGTTGTCAGTTCTGGACTCGACATGCCCCAGTTTATCCGGTGAATTATCCCAGTTTACTCTTGAAACAAAGGTGTAAAAGCCTGCAGGAATATTTGTGATGTCTATCCATTGGCATTTTAGTTCCTTTTCGTAAATGTCGGTACAGCCCTTTGAAAGGCCCATGTTAACACAGGTGTATTTCATATTGGAAGTATCTGCACAATCAAAGTCAAGCACGCAAAAACCGGCCTTAAAGCCAATGGGAATCCGGTTTCCGATGTTGTCATACAACAGATACTCGGCATAGCCACGATAATGATAGTGCTGATGACAATTATCATAGACAAACTGGCTGGCGTTTCCATAAGGTTTTCCAATAAAGTAATCCTGATCACCGATATTGCTGATATATGTATCAAAGCGCAAAACCGTCCTTTTTCCGAAACCATTTAGGCAACCTTCATTGATTAGACAGGGATCTAGGTCTGCGTTGATATGATCAATGTTCATTGTTTTTCTAATGGGATCAGCGAGCATGATCAGATCCGGACCTTTACAGGTAGTGTCGTTTTGTGGTATACAATTGTTGGTGGGTATCGTAGCGAGGTAATTATAATTGCATGCTGATGTGTCCATACATCCACTAATCTGACCGATATACTGCAACTCCCAATTGATCTTTTGCAGAGCACAATCATCACCTCCTATCCTAATGACGTATGGTTTTCCTTTCTCAAGAGCTGCCCGTGGTAATACTGCCAGCTTGCCGCAGCCACCATTGTCATCACTGAAAAGCACTGAACCGTAAATGTTATTTTGCGGATTAAAAGTTCTGCATTCTTCGTAGACCCATATTTTGGTATCACAAGTATTTACACTATCGCAGGTACTTATTTTAAAGTAGCCACTATTTGTTGGCGTAAATTGGTAATACTGGTTGTTGTGGTCTGTCGTCAGTTTACCTTCTTCGACAAATTGTGGAGTGCCACAACTCTCCCCGGGAGCGCAATTAAAGTACTCAAAATAAGCATATTCGAAAAAGCTGATGGATGTCTGTAGTACACCATCAATTCTTACCTGCACATATCCCGGATATTCCAGTCCGTTTCCTTTTGTATCGGTAAGAAACAATCTCAAACACTGGTATTTAGGGACGCAAAAACTATCCGTATAGGTTTTAAAGGGTTCGTCAAATTTCCCCGGAAAAGCGGTCATGTAATACGCAGAATTGTCGTTCGCGGACAGGATAAGTCCTACCTCTTTGGGAAACGAGTCGGTGACTACTGTAATTTTTACCTTTCTGAATTGTGTAAGGTCACATTGCGCGTGAAGAAACTCAGGAAGAACGATAAAGAGAAAAATGGGTATTAGGTATCTCATTTCAGAAGGTATTTCCGTGGTATTTTCAGTCGTCAAATTTAAGACCAAATCTCTTAAAGGATGTCTGTTTTAGGTAATTTTATTCAACCTGAGTTATTAAAGAGGTTCTGGTCACATTATTTATGAGATTCAAAATATTCTCCACTCCATTTCTAAGGAAACCAATACCATAGTCAAGTATCCCCAAGAGAGACGAAAGCTCGTATTAATCAAATTTGTATTGCCGATAGTCAGCGTTTGGGACGACCAAAAAGTTTTCCTCATCAAATTTGGACAGAATTCAAAAGAAAAATATTCTTGAAGCAAATAAACTGATATTTTTGCCTCCAAAATTTGTTCAAAATGAATAAGATTCTGCTTCTTCTTTTATTTACCCAATTGTTTAATAATAAAATCTCAGCACAAAACCCTGTGCAGCCCACATCTGCGGAAAGTCGGATACAATCCTTCGGTTTGCGAACGAAAATGCAGAAGGAATCAATTCTAAAGAAAGTACCTATCAGAGAAATTGGTCCCGTCATTCAGAGTTGCAGAGTAACCGACATTGATGTCAATCCAACGAATTCTACTGAATTCTATGTGGCATATGCATCGGGTGGTTTGTGGAAGACGGTCAATAATGGCCAGTCTTTTACTCCTCTTTTTGACCAAGAGATGGTGATGACCATCGGTGACATTGCCGTCAACTGGAAGAAAAAGATAATTTGGTTGGGTTCAGGAGAAAACAATTCATCACGTTCTTCCTATGCCGGTGCAGGTATTTTCAAAAGTACCGATGATGGAAAAAGCTGGCAGTACTGCGGATTAGGTGAAAGCCACCACATCGGTCGTATTGTTTTGCATCCGACCAATCCAGATATCCTTTGGGTGGCCGTTCTTGGACATTTGTATTCTCCAAATCCGGAACGCGGCATCTATAAAACCACTGATGGGGGTAAGTCATGGTCGCAAACACTCAAAATAGACGATAACACAGGTGCTATTGATCTTATTATTGACCCTGAAAATCCTGATAATTTGTACGCTTCCACATGGCATCGAGCAAGAAGAGCCTGGAATTTTGTAGAAAGCGGAAATACTTCTGCTATTTACAGCAGTTCAAACGGTGGAAACAACTGGAACATCATTTCAGGCAATGGAAGTGGTTTTCCAAATGGTGATGGCAATGGTAGAATCGGGTTGTCCATGTATTCCACAAAAGGGAAAAAGGTACTGTATGCAGTTATTGACAATCAGGAAAACAGGCCCGAAAAAGACCAGAAAGAAGAGGACCCTGATGTGCTGACCAAAAAAGTACTGAAAAAAATGAGCCGGGAGGATTTTTTGAAACTGGAAGAATGGAAAATAGATGAATTTTTGAAAATCAATGATTTTCCGGAAAAGTTCAAGGCAACAGACATAATCAAACAAATTAAAGAAAATAAAATCAGCAATAAAACACTCGTCGAGTACCTCGAAGATGCCAACGCACAGCTTTTTGATACGGAGATAAAAGGTGCAGAACTTTATGCATCGGTTGACCATGGCAAGACATGGAACAAAACGCATGAAAAGTACCTTGACGGACTCTTTTTTACCTATGGTTATTATTTCTCAACAGTTTATGTTGACCCTACGGATTCGAACCACCTTTTCTTACTTGGATATACTATAGTCGAATCTTTAGATGGTGGAAAGACTTTTCACAGCATTTCTGCCGACAACGTTCACGCAGACCACCATAGCTTGTGGATAGATCCCAAGCAGAATGGCCACATCATTAATGGAAATGATGGTGGCATTAATATCTCATATGACTTTGGCAAACACTGGATAAAATGCAATAATCCTCCGGTCGGACAGGTCTATCAGGTTGCAGTAGATATGGCAAAGCCCTATCGTATATATGCCGGATTTCAGGATAATGGTGTATGGATGGGAGAATCTACTACTAAAGCCGAAAACGTTGAATGGCTACAAGAGGGCATCTATCCATTCAAATTCATCATGGGTGGAGATGGAATGCAAACAGCGGTAGATACAAGAGACAATTCAACAGTGATTACCGGGTACCAGTTTGGTAATATGTCTCGCCTTAATACCCGTACGGGCGAACAAAAAGCCATCGGTCCGAAACACGATCTTGGAGAAAGACCATTTCGATTTAATTGGCAAACTCCAATACACTTGTCATCACACAACAAAGACATTTTGTATGTCGGAGCCAACAAACTTTTTAGATCAATGGATCAGGGTGATGAATTTGAACCCATTTCAGAGGACCTTACTAATGGTGGGAAGCAAGGAGATGTGCCGTTTGGAACTTTATCCGCGATGCATGAATCACCATTAAAATTCGGTTTGATATATACGGGCAGCGATGACGGAAAAGTTTTTGTTACCAAGAATGGCGGCGACAATTGGCAAAATATCAATAAAGGACTACCTGAAAACCTTTACATAAGCAGAATTCAGGCTTCTTCGCATGTTAAATCGAGGGTATACGTTGCTCTGAATGGCTACAGGTGGGATAATTTTGAAGCATATTTGTTTGTCTCAGAGGATTATGGCAGTACCTGGCAATCGATTCCGGGTGGACTTCCCGCAGAGCCAATTAACGTCATCAAAGAAGACACAAAAAATGAAAATGTACTCTATGTCGGAACGGACCATGGTTTATACATATCTTTGAACAAAGGCGCCTCCTTCGAGCGGTTCAGTTCATTGCCGGCAGTGCCTGTGCACGATGTCGTTGTGCACCCCCGTGATGGAGAGTTGGTGATTGGCACACATGGAAGGTCAGTGCATATTGCTTCAATACGAGAAATACAAGCCAGCACCGCTGAGGTACTTGCTTCTGCTCTGCACCTTTTTGAGATAAAAAAAATGAAAGCTCGGAACTGGGGCAATCACGTTTCCAAGTTTCAAAAACCGGACACCGTTTCAATTGTATTTCCTATGTATGTTAGTCGCCCCGGTAGGGTTTCGATTGAAGTCTATTCTGAAAAAGGTCTATTACTTCGCTCTTTTAAATACGCTGCAGATAAAGGTTATAATTATCCGGAATATCATCTGAACCTTGAAGAGAATGTCAGAGCGGCATATGAAGATGAGATCAACCTTACGGCAAAAGACAAAAACAAGGACATAAAGAAAAGAATCAAAGTCAAAAAAGCCGAAGATGGTAACATATATCTTCGAGCTGGCAATTACACGGTCAAAATGGAATGCAATGGTAACCAAAAGGAAACCAAATTTGAATTGGAATAATGCCAATTAGATGCTATCAGCATTAAAGACTTTCCAATTTCTAACTACTTTCTGTAACACAGCGGGAATTATTCCGTTTACACCAAAGATTTTAATTCAACTGTGGTGCATTAGAAAAAAAGACTTATTTTTGCGCCAATTTTAAAATCTGCTTTAAAGCATTCAATTTAATACCAAACTGTTTTCAGTTTTTACTGAAAGTTTCAACTAAATCACAATAATGGCAAAAAGAAAATTAGTTTCAGATCAATCTACACAAGACGATACGCTGGTAGACCTTGGAAGTGTACAGAAACAAATAGATGACCTATGGTTGCACTACGGCGACAGAATTAAATACGTTGGTGGAGGTATACTTGCAGTAGTTGTAGCGTACTTTGCATACCAGAATTTTTACGCCGGTCCTCGCCAACAGGAAGCTTTAAAGCAGATGTTTATCGCTGAACAGAAATTTGCGCAGGACTCTTTCCAAGTAGCCTTGAATGGCAACGGTGTTGAATTTACAGGTTTTAAGGATATCGCTTCACAGTATAGTAGCACACCAGCTGGAAATCTGGCGCACTATTATGCAGGTGTTTGTAATCTTAACCTTGGAAATTTTGATGAAGCTGTCAAATACCTTGATGACTATGATGGGGAAGGCAAACTTGGTTGTATTATGAAGCATGGTGCTCTAGGTGATGCATACAGCGAGAAAGAAATGTACGACAAGGCACTGAGTCAGTACGAAAAGGCCGTAGATGAAGGTGATGATGAGGTGCTCACTCCTTATTACATGAAAAAGCTTGCCATGTTGAACCTCTACGATAAAATCAACAAACCAGCAGAAGCAAAAAAAATATACAAATCGATTAAAGACAAATATCCAAAATCAATTGAGTCTCAGGAATGTGATAAGAATATCGCGAGATTGGAAGCTAAAGGTTTCTAACTCTTCAATTGGTATTTAAGATTTCAACAAAGGCTGTTCCATTCCGGAGCGGCCTTTGTTTTTTATAAACTGTTTTTTGGCACGAAATTTATTTGTATATTTGTTTATAGATTTTAACCAATAACAAAACATACTGCTATGAACATGTATCGAAAAATATCTAAAATAATCCTAAGTGGATTGTTTCTGGCTATTTTCATTTCAGGATGTAAAGACAACGATTTCAACACAACTGAAGTGAAAGAATATGACTTCCGGATAGTCAAAGACTGGAACGAAACTTTTTTACAGATTGAGCGCTACCAGAACGGCTACAGGCCAGGGCCGGCGCCAAGAGCACTGGCTTACCTCGGGTTGTCGGCCTATGAAGCGTGTGTGTCAGGTATGCCTGAATATAGATCAATAGCTCAGTTGTACCCAGGTCTTGTCATTCCTACTGCAGATGCCAATGCAGAATACCACTGGCCAACTGTTGTAAATGCCTCTTATGCATACCTGATGCCACTGTTTTTTGGCAATGCTACCATACAGCAGCAAGAAACAATGAAGAATCTCGCTGTAAGTAAAGACAACGAATCTCTCCAAAAAATCTCTTCCGACGTTTTTCAACGTTCAAAAAATCATGGTGAAGCGGTTGCAAAAGTCATTTGGAATTACGCAAAGTCAGATGCCGTAGGACATGAGCACTACAAAGACCCTTTTCAAGGTTACGATTGGCAAAGTAAATTTAAGAAAGATGGTGACTGGAAACCTACTTTCCCGGGTCCCGGAAAACCAATGGGTGGTGTATGGGGCAACGCTAGAACTTTTGCCATCAACAATTTTGAAAAAATTTGTAGACCACCTTTGACGTATAGTGCTGAAAAGAACTCGAAATTGTATGCGCAAGCAATAGAGGTGTACTCCCAGAACACACCAAGCCTATCCTATGATGATGAATGGGTTGGTGAATTCTGGAGTGATGACTTGGTAAACCTGACCTTTAGTCCTGGGCCACGTTGGATAGCGATCGGCAACCAGGTTCTTGAAAACGAAAATTCAAGCCTTGAAACGGCCATTTTGATGAGTGCCAAAGTTGGTCTGGCAATTAATGATGCATCTGTAGGTTGTTGGGCATCAAAGTACTACTATAATGTTGAAAGACCTCAGACCTATATTAACCGCGTATTTGATCAGGATTGGAAACCTGCATTGTTTAATCCACTTACCGGTGACAAAGGAGTAACGCCCTCTTTTCCTGCCTATCCGAGCGGACACTCAACGATGGGTGCTGCCGGTGCCGAAGCATTGGCCAGTATTTTTGGTTATAATTATGCAATGACTGATAACTGCCACAAGGGAAGAACAGAATTTGAGGGGAAGCCACGATCTTTCAGTAGTTTTCTTGAAATGGCTCAAGAAAATGCTTGGTCTAGAATCCCTTTGGGGGTACATTTCCGAATGGATAGCGAAGAAGGTGTACGGTTCGGAACCGAGATAGGTAGAAAAGTAAATAATCTTCCTTGGAGAAAATAGTTAATTTTGTTATCGAATGCCACATAAAATGTGGCATTTTTTATACCAATATGAAACCACGTACAACGATATTATTGGTTGTATTATGCATATTACATTCATGTGCCGAGAAGAGTCCTAATAGGAAAATAGATCGTATTTATTTTGAAAACGGACAACTCCGGAGAGAGGTGAAGATCGTAAATGGCTTAAAAGAAGGAGCGATGACTGATTACTACAATACCGGAAAGCTGCATTCAATAAGAAACTTTTTACACAACATTCAATGCGGTAAAAGTACATTTTATCATGAAGACGGCATTACTCTGAAAGAAGTGCAGTATTACGATCAGCAGGGACTTCGAACCGAAGGAGATACTTTATGGTATAAAAATGGAGTGATTGAATTTACGGCAGATTTCAAAAATGGACAAAAAAATGGATTGTTAGCCAGATATGATTCAACCGGAAAAATATTGTATAGAGCTAATTTTAAAAACGACACATTGCAATTCGTTTACTAAATTTCTTACTCCTGGACAGAAGCCCTAAGTAAACGGTCATTTATAGCCCTTCCCAATCCTGTTTGAGGAAAAACATCAGCAAGAATTACATCGACATCCAATGCATCGGCCTTACGCATAGCTGAAAAAAGATGAGCAGCAGCCTCTTCAAGTTGGCCTCCGGGAGACAAAACAAATTGGTTTTCGGCGATAACCTCTTTGTAGTACTGATTAAAACTTATGATGGCTACCCTATTCATTTGAAACCTTGCCAAGTTACTGGCAACTTCCCCAATAACCAATGGATGTCTGGTGGCATAATGTTTTTTAAGCATCCCCGGAGCAACGGGATTATCAACAAACCCATTCGTTGGTCTTTGCACTTCTCCGATAACATCTTCTATTGCTTCAATACTTAATCCACCATACCTGAGTATCTCCGGAGATTCACCCAGAAATGATACAATAGTAGATTCAAGTCCGACACTGCATTGTCCACCATCTAGCACATAAGAAACTTTACCACTCAATTGATCCAGCACATGTTGTGCAATGGTCGGACTAACATAACCCGAAGGATTGGCACTGGGTGCTACAAGAGGAAATTCTAGCATACTGAGCAATTCAAGAGTTATAGGATGGCTCGGAATTCTGACAGCAACTGCATCCGTTCCCGATGTAACAATGTCTGGAATTTTGTCTGATTTTGGAATAACAAAAGTAATTGGGCCCGGCCAAAATGCCTCAGCCAGTATTCTTGCTCTGTCGG
Source organism: Lewinellaceae bacterium (assembly GCA_947459655.1). Classification (GTDB taxonomy): domain Bacteria; phylum Bacteroidota; class Bacteroidia; order Chitinophagales; family Saprospiraceae; genus CANHEE01. Next base: position 201 of record CANHEE010000091.1, on the reverse strand, counting down.
GAAAATAAAGTCCAAATGACTCCAACTTAGGGATGCTCTCCACATGCAGGATCAATGGATTGAACTGCGGACGATTCTTAGCTTTGTAAATGTTCAGCACAGCATTTTCATCCCAAGCGTTGGCGGCAAGACCATAGACAGTTTCAGTGGGAATGCCTACCAGCTTTCCGCTTCTCAAAAATTGAGCTGCTCGTTTTATGT
>CANHEE010000090.1 GCA_947459655.1 Lewinellaceae bacterium | reverse complement strand
TTGAAAAAGTATAACCTTTATTGTGGGTGATAAACAGAAGACAAACTGTAGCATAAATTTAAAAGTAGTGTTATTGATATTTTTTATAGTTTAATAGTCGCAGCGGTACAGTAGCGACTTTTTTTCTTTATTTGAAAATAGTAGATTTGCATTTAAAGAATTACAATATGGAAGATAATTACAGGCACAAGGGGATGCGCCGGAACCTGGTAGAGCAACTTCGACGAAAAGGTATTTCTGATGAAGCGGTTTTGGATGCGATGCTCAATCTGCCGCGGCATTTTTTTCTTGAGAAGGCTTTTGAAGAATGGGCTTATGAAGACAAGGCGTTTCCGATTGGAAATGAGCAAACCATTTCACAGCCATACACTGTTGCATATCAGACCACTCTTCTTGACATTCATCAGGGAGATAAAGTACTCGAAATCGGCACAGGGTCAGGTTATCAGGCAGCTGTGCTGGCGATGCTTGGGGCTCATGTGTATACGGTTGAAAGACAAAAGAATCTTTACGAGAGGACATCTGAACTATTAAAGAAGATTCAGCTTGATTCAATACACACCTTTTACCATGATGGATCAAATGGTCTGGTTGAATTTGCACCTTTCGATAAAATTTTGGTAACTGCGGCGGCGAGTGAGATTCCTGAAGTACTTGTCAAACAGTTGAAAATTAATGGTATTCTCGTCGTTCCAATTGGCGATAATGTGGTGCAGCAGATGCATAAAATTACAAGAATTTCCAATAAAACAATAGATGTACAGAAGCTGGACAACTTCAGATTTGTGCCATTTCTTGCGGGTAAAGTATGAAATGTCATAGTTAATTTTTTTTCTGTCTTCTTTAATTGAATAAAGCAATATATTTGTCCGGTTTCAATGGAGGTTAAGGTTAATTTCTCATAAATAGAAACCTCTTTTATAATGACACAAAAAGCTACAGAAATAAAATTTGCTCAAAAAGAGCAGGCTGCTTTTTTTACCGCTTTAAAATCGGATGTTAACCGATATTTCCAGGAGAAAAAAGTTAGTCCCAAAGGTAATATCAACCTTTATATCAAAAGCATTTTTTTTCTCTTGTTGTATCTTGTTCCCGCAATCTTTGTTGGGTTTAATCTGTTGCATAATTGGGAAATCATCATTGGTTATGCGCTGATGGGATTAGGAGTAGTGGGAATAGGAATGTCCATTATGCACGACGCAATCCACGGTTCGTATTCGGAATGGTCATGGCTCAACAAACTGATGGGACGAACCATTGATTTGGTTGGAGGCAACGCTGTCTCCTGGAAAATACAACACAATGTCCTTCACCACACCTTTACCAATGTTTTTGGATTCGATGAGGACATAGAGGATAAACCTATATTGAGGCTTTCGCCGCATGGTAAATTATTGAAAATTCATCGGTACCAACATTATTATGCGTTGTTTTTGTACGGTCTGACGACACTCTCTTGGGTAACGTCCAAGGACTTTAAACAACTAAATGATTACAGGAAACGTGGATTACTAGACAAGCTCGGTGTATCCTATTGGTCGACATTGATTGAAATGTCCATCTTCAAGATGTTGTATTTCGCAGCATTTTTGATTTTGCCGCTTATGGTTAATTCCTCTGGATGGACATGGGTTCTCGCCGGTTTTTTTACCATGCATTTTGTGGCTGGTTCTATCTTGACAATTGTTTTTCAACTGGCACATGTGGTAGAGGAGACAGAACATCCAGAGGTAAAAGATGACGGACAAATGGATAACTCCTGGGCAATTCATCAACTGAAAACGACCTCAAATTTTGCCAAAAACAACCGGATTCTTTCATGGTACATTGGTGGTCTTAATTACCAAATAGAGCATCACCTTTTTCCCAATATCTCTCACGTGCACTACCGATCATTGTCGGAAATAGTGAAGGAAAACGCCATTCAGTATGGAATCCCATACAACGAGTACAAAACTTTTACCGGAGCGGTATACTCTCATTTTAAAGTACTCCGTTTACTCGGCAGAGATGAGTTTAACAATTAGTTGTCGGTTCTGAAAAAATCCAGTGTTTGGTGAATTCGAACAGAGTTTTACTTTTTTGTCTTCTGTTTGGTGTTTTTGGTTGCAGCAACGAAAATGTGCGCAAAGAGACCATTGGACAGAAAATTAATGAACGCATTATCGCTTTCAAACAACGTACCATTTCCGTTTGCGAGCTAAGAGCATTAGAAAAAGCAGCAAAGATGGCAGACTCTATATTACTTGCCAATGTTGATCTTTGGCAAATTCAGACAGATCCGGGTACCCGTCCAACGTTACCCTTGAAGCCGACTCCTCCTGCGATAAAAATTAGAGTAGACTCCTCAAAAGTTGAACCATTGTTCCCATTATCAGGAAATCTTAATAAAGAATAGGGATATTAAATGATATTGTTTTTGCGAAATACCTTATTCCTTATGGCGGCTGCAATTTTGCCTTTCAGTGCCTGTACGCAAAGCAAGCAAAATCACCCCAAGTGTGAAGACGCTTCGTTTGACAGCATGCTTGAGCAGCTGCTTCGTTTTTCTGTTCCAGTAATTTCCTGCAATGAATTGCATAGAAATCGCTCGTCCTATCATGTGCTGGATACCCGTGAGTGGAAAGAGTTCAACGTCAGCCACATCCCTGGTGCAAGATTTGCCGGTTACAATTCATTTGACTGGAATGTACTGAGCAAAGTTCCTAAAAACAGCCCAATTGTTGTGTATTGCTCGGTGGGTTACCGTTCAGAAAAAATCGGAGAGAAAATTATAGCAGCTGGATATACCAACGTGAAAAATCTCTACGGTAGCATATTTGAGTGGGCTAATATAGGATTGCCACTTGAAGACAATTCTGGAAAAGCAGTTGCCAAACTGCATACTTACAACAAAGACTGGGGGAGGTGGATAAAAAAAAAATCAGTAATAAAGGTTAACTAATCACTGTTGTAGGGGATTATACCTTTCTTGCAAGTTCCGTATCGTCTCAGGATTATTCGAATAGGGCTTATCAACATATCATTTTCATCGATGGTAATTATTTTACTTTTTTCAGAGTAATAAAATCTTTTTTTTACGAGAAGATAATAGGTACCTTTGGGTACCATTTGGAAATCAAACTCACCTTTCAAACTACTGTAAGAAGTTCTGATGATTTTTTCATCGGGAATGCCGATTAACATAACGCTCGATTTGGTGGCCGGTTTGCCACTTATAGTAGTTAAATTTCCCGTAATATTTTTTTGAGCATGTATGACACATGCAATGAAAATGGACAAAGTCAATAGCTGGTTTTTTTTCTTTTGCATAATCTACGCTCTATTTGGTTTTTATCAACAGGTCGTTTTTTCGAGGTTTATGGAATTGTCAAAATTCATTCAATTTTCGTAATTTTCGGAGTTGAATAATGAAAATTTATTTACGCACATTATTTTTGTATATCTTTCCCTGTCACATCGAGGCAAAGTTAACCAGTAATACCATTATTTCCAGTCAGTAAAAAACCTAAAACTATGATGTCCAAACTGAGAAAAATTTTCGTAATAGCAGCAACCCTCAGCTGTAGTTTCCTTATGGCTCAAACTACTTATTACTCCAAATCTACGGCAACCAATTTTAATGATGTCAGTAGCTGGGGTATCAATACAGATGGTTCCGGTACGGCTCCTGCATCGATCACCGGTGCAGATTTTTACATCATTCAGAATGCTGCTGTTTTGACCGTGAGTGGTCCTGTATCCGTTGGGAAGTTGACTTTAACGTCAGGTAGCTTAAATGTATCCGCCAATGAACTCTCTGTCGCTATCAGTGGTCAAAACAATTCTACTTTGCTCGTTAATGGTGGGACGTTGAACTTGTCAGGTACAGGTTCAATCATAGTTAATGGAAACTTCCTAATGAGTTCCGGTACGTTTAATCAGACTGGGGGATCGATGACTATTGATGGAAACAATGGTAATGTTGTTGCCAGTAGCGTCGCGAGTGGAACGCATCATTTTGCTATGACAGGAGGTACTCCCAATTGTTCGGCCGGTACGATTACTATTGTTGATCCACCTGTAAACACCTATGCTGTAAGCTCAAGCAGGGCGATTAGTATTAGTCTTACGGCTAATACCACTGGATTTAGTGGCACCCACACCTTTGTGCTTGGCGACGGTGTGAGTTCTACTCCAGGTAGTACTGATGGATTTACTATTGAAACATATGCATCTAGTATTGTGTACATCAATAATGTTATTGTAAATGCCGGTAGTGCATCGGGTCGCTGGGGTAGTGGATCCTATGGGACGTCTACGTCCTGGGGAACTTACATAAAAGGTTCTCTAACAATCAATAGTGGCTCAGAATTCAGGGTGAATCAGACGATTACGTCTGCCAATAATTTGGTTGTCGGTTCTGTAGTCAACAATGGAATTTTTACGACAGGTAGGGCTACTGGTTCGCCGACGGTCTTTATCGGAAGCCATGCTACCGCTACCTGGAACCCTACTGCTGCTTCATTGATAAGCGGAACGGGAATATTCAGAAATCTTGCATCAGCACCGACGGCTGCATTTACAATGCTGACAATTGTAAATCCGCTTGGTGTAACTTTTGCTCCGGGAACACTGACATTGGGAACATATGCCGGGCATGTCTCCGGCACACTCACGCTAATTGCCGGTGCCATAAACACCAATAGCCAGGAATTCGTCCTTGGTATTGGTACAGGAGCCCTCGGTACACTTACATACACTGCGGGAGGTTTCACTAGTGGTACAACATTCAGTAGATGGTGGGCAGCAGCAACTGCAGGGACTACCATTACGGCTTCAACTGCTCCCGCAGTAGGAACAGGAACCTATCCTTTTGTATCAGGTATCAATAACCGAAGCTTCCACATTAATCGGCCTACCACTACAGGGGCAGTTGGTGGTATTATAAAAGTTCAGTACGCAGATGCCATGGGAATGTCTGCGATACCTGCCGTACTGGATGGAACATATTCAGTGGATCGACAGTCAAATGCTAATTGGACTGTCAGTACCGGGTCTACATTTGCTGCCGGAACAGGCAACTTTTCCTACGCCATCAATGGACAAGGAGTATATGTGCCACTTAATGCAAACGGTAGGCTGATAAAAAATAGTTCATTTACCGGAACGCATCAGGCAGGAACCAATCTGCCAATTGTTCAACGCACTGGTATTACTGCTGCAAATTTCATGGGTACTTATAATGTCGGAATTGGAGCTTCAGATGTACCACTTCAGAGTGTCCAGTCTGGTGCATTTGAAGATCCTGCAACCTGGGGAGGAACTGCGCCAACTTGTAGCTCCACATGTGCTGTTATGTCATCGCACACAGTAACAGTGAGTAGTTCAACAGCGGGTAGTTGTGCCGGTTTAATTATTGCACTCAATGGTACATTAGCAGTTAACGGAGGTGCCTTGACCATTGGATGTGCCAACAATAATTCGACACTAAGCAACAGTGGAACTCTTAACGTATCGGGGGGGCTATTGACTCTGAACGGTAATTTAGCTAATCTGGCAGGTTCCACGTTTGTGCAAACTGGTGGTGATATCATTGTCGATGGTAACAACGGAAATGTAACTGCATCTTCTGTTGCCTCGGGAACTGCACTTGTGAGTTATGCAAGTAACGCCATTACACTTACCGGAGGTAAACTTACTATAGTAGATCCTCATGCAGGCGTGGCTACTGAAACGGCTATCGCGTATACGCCATCGACAGCTCCATATCCGGTGGTAACGACAGGGCATACCGTTCAGTTTGGAGATGGCGTTTCAACTACCTCGGGTGGTTCTCTTAGCGGATTCCGCGTCACCCAGGGGACGAGACTAGCACTTGGCAATGTAGTAGTAAACACACTTTCCGGAAGATATGTATATGCTTCAGCAAACTTGCCAATATATGGTGATTTGAGCATCAATAATGGTGAGTTTCAGATACAATCTGGAAATATAGGTCTAGTAGCAGGAAACATCATTAACAACGGAACTTTGACGACTATCGGTACCTTGTATTTAGGAACATATACACCACCGTCGACCCTTGCACCCTCTACTGCGGCTCAGAGTATTTCTGGAACAGGTATTTTTAGAAATTTAGCGACGTCTCCCACAGCTAATTTTACATCATTAACCATAAACAATACCAATAGTGCAGGTGTCACATTTTCGAATAGCAATTCTCTTGCAAGTGGCGCAAATACAGGAACTGTAAGTGGAACGTTGACCATTACGGCAGGGCTTGTCAACACGGCAGGCAATACATTTGTGTTGGGCACTGCTGTTGGCACATTGGGAACAATGACGGTTACCTCCGGTGGGTTTAGCTCAGGAAGTGTTTTGTCGAGATGGTTTCCAACTGCCACCGGTGGCACAAGTATAATTGCCGGTACCGCCCCTTCTCTTAGTACAGCGGGATCATTCCCGTTTGTAACTTCAGGTGGAGTGACCAGAGCATTTTTTGTTCAGCAGACAACCGCACCTACGTTGGGTGGTAGAATCAATATTGCATACAATGGCTCGGTAGGTGGTACCACTCCAGCTAGTTTCGCAGATGGAACCTACAACATCGAGACTAGGTCTAATGAAAACTGGACAGTTACCCAAACGGGTATCACAGGTACTCCGGTTTATTCTTTTGCACTCAGTGCACAGAATCTTTACGGAGCGATTAATGGAAATAGTCGCATTACTTTAGCATCTGCCCCGGCTACAGGATCTCATCAGCTTGGTTCTGCGCTTCCCAATGCACAGCGGATTGGAATCGCACTTTCTGCACTTGCAGATACCTATTATATTGGTGTAGCAAATGCTGATGTTCCTTTTCAGGCTATTTCTTCCGGAAACTGGGAAGACGGAACAACCTGGAACAAAGGAATTGCACCATCCTGCTCTGATATTGTGATAATACCCTCCGGCAACACAGTAACAGTCAATGCTACGGCTGTATCATGTCAGAATCTGACGATATCATCAGGTGGTACACTGGTTGTAGCAGGTAGCAGTCTGACAACAGGATGTTCATTAAACAACAATACCTTAAGCAATTCCGGTACTCTTAGTGTTAGTGGCGGAACATTGTTTATAAATGGTAATCTAAATTGCCTCGCAGGTTCTACCTTTAACCAAAGTGGGGGTGAAATTTTAATTGACGGTAACGGTGGTACAGGCGGAACAAATGTTGCAAGTGGAGTATCCCTTTGTCAGTTAAGCTCGCAGTTGATTAACTGGACAGGTGGTACGTTAACGATTGTCGATCCTCACGCAAATGCTACTGCCTCTGAGTCATTTACATATACAAACTCGACAGCTCATGTAAACGTAACGGCAGGACATACCATACGTTTTGGTGATGGCATATCAACTGATCCAGGAGGAAATGCGACGAATGGATTCAGAATCAATACATGGCCTGGTTCAAACCGTATTTCATTGTTTAATTTTGAAGTCAATACACTTGGGGGAACCAACCGCCATATCAGCACTACATATTCTTTTGGTATCAATGGAAGTTTAAATATAATAAGCGGAGAATTTCGCGATAATGCCACAACCGTTTATGTGGCACAGAATCTGATCAACAATGGCACCTATGTCGGAACGGGTACATTAAGTTTGGCAAGTTATCAAAGCGGAACTGTTGCACCTGCTTCTCAGCCTCAAGCGATCAGTGGTGCCGGAATATTCAGCAACAATGTGACCCTTGCTTCCAAGACTGCAGACCTTGCAAACCTTACAATTAACAATACCAATGCGGGAGGTGTGCTTATTGACCGCTCTCTATCTGTAAGTGGTACGTTGACCATGACGAATGGTATTTCAAGTATCAATGCCCCGTATGTTTTACAATTGGGAACCACTTCTGCAGCAGGTACCCTTTCCGGTACACCTTCTGCTACCAATATGTTGCGCGGAATATTTGCAAGAACTTTTGCAAGTACCCGTACAGCTACGGGTACTTATTCAAATGCAACACTTTATCCTTTGGGCAGTGGTAGTGCCTATCTGCCGATTTTTATTGATCCAACTACAGGAAGTTCAGGCGCATCCACAATCAGCGCCTCTGCTTTTGATTCCAATACAGGAACAGGTGGAAATGGAGTGACCGGTGTTGCCAACGTCCGTTGGGAATATTCCAATACCGCAGCTAATCTGAACAGTGCTTTCATAAGAGTAGCACACATCGGTATTGTTTCTGGGAAAGTTTTTCTTCAGTCACCAACCAGTGCAGGTGTTTACGATCCTATTCCTAGTGTTATCTCTACAGTTTCAGGTACTAATTTAACGTCAGGCGCTGTACCTGTATCTGCCATGACAGGTATTTTAAGTTATGGTGATTTGATTCCATGTTACGCACCTATAGATCAGGCTACTACCTGGACTACAACTGTTTTGAGTACCACATCATTGAGTGCTACGTTGACTGCCGCTCCAAGTGCTCCAACGGGATATCTGGTCGTAAGATATCCAGTCGGGTCGACCCCTGTTAATCCTGTTGACTTTACCAGTTATGTGGTGGGAGCGACAATTGGTACGGGTACAGTTGCTTATTACGGCACCTCACTCAGTTTCACTGTGAGTGGTTTGGTTGCCGGAGCAAGTTATGATTTCTATGTATATTCATTCAATGCCGGTAGTTGTGCCGGACCAGTCTACAACATTTCCGGTCCGCTTCTAAGTAATGTGACCACTTGCGCTACTGCTACCAACGCACCAGTTTCGTCCGCAGGAACGCTAATCACCAATTCCAGTTTTCAGGCAAACTGGACGGTTTCAACAAGTGCAGGGGTTACTGATCAGTTTTTGGAAGTTTCAACCTCATCTACTTTTGCAACTTTTGTAGCAGGTTATCCCTTAAATGTAGGCCCTACTGCAAATAGTTATCCGGTTATTGGATTGAATGGAAATACAACTTATTATTATCGTGTCAGAGCTGCTGTCGGACTTTGTTCCAGTGCTTACTCAACAAATCAGACAGTTTTGACTGATTGCTCAGCAATCACTGCACTGCCGCATACCCAGAATTTTGCTACGTTCTTACCTTCCTGTTGGAAAAACCAAGGACAAGGGGGAACTCCGGCGACCGGACCAACAGTGACAACTACCGGTTCATGGGCGGCAGATGGATTTTTAAACAATGGAACCACCGGAGCTGTAAAAGTCAATTTATATACCAACACAAAAAAATCATGGCTTATTTCTCCTTCATTTGATTTGAGTACAGGAACCTATGTTTTAAGATATAACGTAGCACTCACCGTTTGGAACGGCACAACAGCTGCTACCCTTGGATCGGACGATGAAGTTCAGGTGTTGATCAGTGTCGATGGGGGATTAAGTTGGACTAATCTGAAAACCTATAATGCTTCGACAGCAATTAGTAACCTCGGTACGCAGGAATTGATAGACATTTCTGCATACAACAGCAATAATGTCAAGATTGCCTTCTGGGCCAATGAAGGTTCGGTGGATGACACCCCTGATAATGACTTTTTCATCGATGATTTCATGATCGACAACGCACCAACCTGTTATAAAGCCGTTTCGCTGACGGCCTCCAATGTAACGCCGGTCAGTGCAGACTTTTCTTGGAGTCCGCCCTTATCAGGAACTACACCCGTAGGCTATAATTGGGAAATCAGAACATCAGGTGCTGGTGGTAGTGGTCCTGCAGGATTGGTGGACTTTGGAACCACAACAAATACTTTCGCGACATCAACAACTGGTATACTACAGCCAAATACCGCTTATTTTATCTACGTTCAGACAGATTGTGGATCTGGATTCAGTAGTTCGTGGACAGGTCCACTTGCTGTCGCCACACCTTGTCAACCAATAGCTACTCTTCCATGGACAGAGGGTTTTGAAGGAATTGCGACAGTTGGTGCCAACGCATTTCCAACTTGTTGGAAGAAGGAAAACGGCGACTGGCAATCAGCAACCGCAGCGACCAATACCTACAATGACCCTCGAACAGGAACAAAATACATCACAGAAACCTACAGTGCAACCAATGAGTGGATTTGGACACCACCATTTGATCTTGTCGCTGGGACAGCTTATAATTTTAATTTCTGGTTTGCCGGTGATGGTCTTACCGGTTGGACAGGTGAGGTTGGATACAACACTATACAAAGTTCTACTGGTGCCACGATTCTTGGAACTCCATTTATCACATCTGCAACCACTTCGGTGACAAGTTATCAGCAGGTTTCCAATTTGTTTATCGCACCAACTTCGGGCACCTATTATTTTGGTATCAGGATAAATGCCAACAGTACGCCGTGGTATCTTGGTTTTGATGATTTCAGTCTTGAACTAGCGCCGACTTGTTTCCCTGCAACAGGTCTTGTTGCCAGTAATATTACCTCATCAACAGTAGATTTTAGCTGGAATGCACCGGCTGGAGGAAATCCGCCATTGGGTTACAACTATGAAATCAGAACAAGTGGTCTTCCGGGTAGTGGTCTTGTCGGTCTAAAAGATTCTGGAAATACTCAGAATACCTTCGTAAGTATCGCTCCGGGAACGTTGAATGATGATAAAAAATACTCGATCTATGTACAGGTGGACTGTGGTAATGGAAACACCAGCAGCTGGTTTGGGCCTGTTGATTTCAGAACTCTATGTGCTTCTATTACGACACTACCTTGGACAGAAGGATTTGAGGGCCTTACAAGTGTGGGAGCCAACATTTATCCTTCCTGCTGGAAAAAACAAAATGGTGACTGGCAGTCTGCTACGGCCGCAACCAATATTTATAATGACCCTCGGACGGGTACCTACTACCTTACAGAAACATACAGCGCTACCAATGAGTGGATTTGGACGCCTTCGTTCAGATTAAATGCAGGTTCCAGTTATAAATTTTCTTTCTGGTTTGCCGGTGATGGTTATTCCGGATGGACCGGTGACGTTGGTGTCAGCAGTACGCAAAACTCAACAGGAGCCACAATTATGGGCGCGCCATTTGTTACGGCAGCAACCACTACAAGCAATTTGTACCAAAATGTTGCACAGACATTTTCACCGGTTACAACTGGTGATTATTTCTTTGGTATTCGAATCAATGCGAGTAGTGTTCCCTGGTATCTGGGTTTTGATGATTTCTCACTTGAGGAGTTGCCTGCCTGTACTTCTGCTCCTGCACCTGCAATGGTTAGCATTTCAAGTTCAAGTGTTTGTGCAGGCTCTTCTGTGGTTCTTAATGCTGCCGGTCTGAATACCACC
>CANHEE010000089.1 GCA_947459655.1 Lewinellaceae bacterium | reverse complement strand
CTCAAAGCCAATGAAAACCACTGACCCTCAGTATGTACAACGGAGTTGATAAATACCTTGAAGACGGCTGTATGCGATGCAAATACGGCGCTACACCGCAATGCAAAGTTCACCAATGGGCACTGGAGTTGACCTTGCTCAGAAAACTGGTACTGGAAGAGGGTTTGACAGAGGAAATCAAGTGGGGAATGCCCTGCTACACGATGGACAACAAAAATATCGTCATTATCTCCGCGTTCAAAGATTACTGCGGTTTGCTTTTTCACAAAGGTGCACTGTTGAAAGACAGCAGCGGACTACTGTTGCAGCAGACCGAAAATGTGCAGGCCGCAAGGCAAATGCGCTTTACCGCACCCGAACAAGTAAGCAGTCAGGAAACCATCATCAGAGACCTCATCAGACAGGCCATCGCCGTAGAAAAGGCGGGATTGAAAGTACCATTAAAAAAAACCGAGGCATTTGAAATGGTGTCGGAATTCCGCGAAAAGCTGGAAGAAATGCCACACTTGAAATCTGCTTTTGAAAACCTCACTCCGGGTCGCCAGCGGGGTTACCTGCTACATTTCGCGGCACCCAAGCAGTCGGCCACCAGAGTCTCGCGGATAGAGAAGTGCATCCCGATGATTTTGGCCGGGAAGGGGCTGGACAGGTAATTGGGATGATGATTAGGTGTTTAGGGAATAATTGACTACAGATTTTTGATATCCGGAATGGAAAGCGACCCCTGCAGGGTCGAATGTGATAAGCAAATGAGCGAGAATGTAAACATTTGTTCACTGTAATTTTCTGAATCAGGAGGCCCAGAATTTTTGGATTTGGCTAAAGAATTAATGCTAAAATAACCGCAAGATTATGATTCAGACGCTACAATTGCATGAGACAATCACTCGGGTTTAAGGAAGATTTTTATAAAGTTTTCCAGTAGAACCACTAACAAGCAGACCAAGCCACCCTTCTCCAATCGAAAATTGACTCTCCCTCACAAGATATTACATTTTTTTACTACATTTAACCTACAAAAATGACAGCAATGGCCTATTGGGTTTTGGCACAAACTTAAACGGCACAAAAAATGGAAGAGGTAATCAGAAAATTAAATTTTCGCGGAGTGGCGACCGTGCTGAATGGGCCCGAAAACCTGGCAGCTGATTTTGAAAAAATCGGCTGCAATAATAGTATGACGCCGGGAGTAAAATGCAGTAATCTGCTGGTTTTCATTAGGGACAAGTCAGCGTTCGAAGGCTTTTTGAAAACTGACCTTGCGAAGGTGGAATACGATACCGTGCTGTGGTTTGCATATCCCAAAGGCACATCAGGGGTTAAAACAGATGTCAACAGAGATATTCTTTGGGCAATAGCCATACAGAACAATTTGGATGCTGTTGGTGCTGTAGCCATTGACAATGTATGGAGCGCCATCAGGCTGCGTCCGATTGAACGGGTGGGTAAATGAATATACATTGTATTGGGCCGTTCTACATTTTTGAATTGATCATTTTAATGTAAATCCGCTAACCGAAATTGCAGCATGGATGCAGCCAGCTTATATGAAACGGAAAGATTGTATCTAAGGCCTACCGGCTCAGAAGACGCTGAATTTATCTTTGCGCTAATGAACAGCCCAAAATGGATTCAGTACATCGGTGACCGGAATATTCGCGATGTGGTGGAGGCAGAGGCCTATATACTTAACAAAATGAGTCCGCAATACGAGCGGCTGGGATTTGGCAATTATACCCTGATCAGAAAAGCAGACATGGTAAAGATTGGCACCTGCGGACTGTATGACCGGGAGGGACTGGACGGGGTAGACATCGGTTTCGCATTTTTACCACAATTTGAAAAGCAGGGCTATGGCTTTGAAGCCGCAAGCAAGGTAAAATCGCTCGGATTTGAGGTTTTTAATCTTGAAAAAATCAGTGCCATTACCACAAAGGAGAATCTGAATTCTCAAAAACTGCTGCTGAAAATCGGCCTTAAATACAGCGGAATGCATACGCCGCCGGATGATGAACCGCTGATGTTGTTTAGCGAAATGAACCCAAAAACCGAAAACCAATCGCTCAAAACGATCTAAAAACCAGCCATTTGAAAATACCAAAGAAAAATACAGGCCCTCTGCACCAAGCCTTCCTGATGCTCCCGCTCACCGGAATCGGATTTTTCGTCTGCCTCTATGTGCTCGCGACATTTTACTATCCTGGCGGCTCGAATGCCGACCGCAACAGCATCGGATTTGACTGGCTCAATAACTATTGGTGCGACCTCACGGGTAACTACGCCAAAGACGGTGCTCCCAACCCGGCGCAACCCATCGCGATGACAGCCCTTGCTGTGCTTTGCTCCGCGCTCTCAGCTTTCTGGTACCAGATTTCGCGCTTCGCAAATGTTGGCGATGGTGCTATGATGATGCGCTATCCCGGAATGGCTTCTGTGACGGGCATGCTGCTTCTTTTTACGCACCTTCACGATGCCGTGGTGGGAGTTTGTGGTGCACTGGGACTGCTGGCCGTCGGCTCCCTAACGGCAAACCTGCAAAAAAGCGGGTTTAAAAGGCTTGAGAGCTTGGGTATAGTCTTCATTGTAGCTATGTTGCTCAATTACGGCATCTATGTGAGTGACCTACTGATCGCATGGCTTCCGCTAATACAAAAATGTACATTTCTGCTTTTCCTGTTGTGGATTGCACTGGTGGACTACCACCTATGTCTGAAGGGAAATGCTAATCTTCACAAACAGGACTTCTGAGTAAAATCGTATTCCTGAACAAACGAAGCCCCGATGCGGCTGCATCGGGGCTTCGTTCATTAGAGCACTTTTATTGGTTCTTTTTGACAAGATACCAGTCCACCCAGGCATCCATTTGGTTGACAGAATTGGGACGCAGTAGGATTTCTCTTTTACTATCGAGTAAAAAAATCGTTGGGGTTCCGAATACGTAGTAATCCTTGGCAGTTTTGCCTTCCCATTTTTTAAAATCACAGGTGGAAACGAATGGAAAGTTTTTGACAAATTCGGCATACTTGTCCTTTTCATCATCAAGTGAGACAAACACCACCTCAACGCCTTGCGACTGCCATTTTGGGTAGGCTTTGACAATCTCGGGCATCTCATCCTTGCATTTCGGACACCAGCTTGCACCAAATACCACTACGGTGTATTTGCTTTTCAAATCAGACAGCTTTTTGGGCATTGAATTCTGCGGATAACCGGGTGCTGTACAATTTGCATCAAAAGCAAAATCGGGTGCGATGTTGCCTTTTTTCATGCTGCGGTAAGTCTCAAGTTGTTTGGAAAGGTCGTTGTCTATGGTACAGGAAACGTCATTGAGTACCTTCAAAGCCAGGTATTCCGAAGCCTTGAACAAGCTGTGCCGCTCGAGTAGATCAAAAAGGTAATTGGTCACCTCGTTCAGCTTTTTGGGGTCCTTGATCAGGTTTTTCATCATGGCATCTATGGAAATTTTCATTTCAGCGAAGACCGAATCCAGGGGCTTTCCACAGTTTTCCAGCAACCAGAAATGGCTTTCGATGGCATCCTTGAACAATCCGCTTTTGTACAGACGTGGGTCAGTATAATCCATGTCGCGGAAAGCGGCAACCGACCCCGGAATTTCCTCTGTGCGGTATTGCGCCACAATTGAGACAGAGCTCACCAAACGGCGGGTAGGCAGAAACCAGCGGACATAGCTTTCTTTTGGCAAATTTCTGATATAGGCCTCATCCTCATCCTTGATGCGCTGCATCTCATCGCGAATGGCCTTTGATGGTTTCTGCTGAACGGAAAAAAGCGAGTCCATCCGGTATATTTTCTCCAGATAAGCCCATGCGCTGAGCGCCTGCTCCCTTCTTGGGTGTGCACTTGCATATTCTCCAAACCAACTGTTTTGTTGTCCTTTCAGAACCTGCATTGTCTCGGTGAATCCCGGAGCTTCACCTTTAATTTCTACATCTTCACCGCTGAGGATTACAAAAAAAGGCTTGTTGTCGGCCGTCATCAGGTAGCCCACCCCGAAATCTGCCGGTGCATATTTCAATTTAAAATTGCCTTTGTCGTCGGTCTGCCCTGCATCAATAGCATATGTTTTCAGTCCGTTAAAACCCTCCAGCCGAATGGCCTGGTTGGTCATGGCGGAAAGATTACCGCTGACTGATTGAGCGGTAGCCATTGTCGCAAAAAGGAGGGAAACAAGCCAAGCCGATGTGGCAAATATCTTTTTCATATACTCTGATGATTGTTTGTTTAGACTATATTTCTGATTTTTCTGCAAAAATATAATTTGTTATGTGCCAACACTATAAAACGACTAAAAAACAAACCGAATTTTTAGTCTTTAATACAGCGAACTGAAAATCCCATAGCACGGTAAATTGTTGTCATGGTGGCATCACTGTCCGTGATGTATAGATAAGTCGAGCCAAAGCTACTGACCGTGCTGCTCCAGTAACCACCAGATACACTGATGTTCGTTAGTGATCCGTCGTCATAAAAACGGAAACCAGACTTGGTCAGTTTTAGCGGTGAAGTAAAGGCACCGGCGGCGTTGTTGCTGCTCCAACTCAAACGCTCGGAATTGAACTCTGCCGAACTGGGCAAGCGATAGCCTGCCGGACAGGGGTTGTTGACTCCCGAAACACCTTGCCAAAGGTTGCCGTTTTGCGGACTGCGCCAATCCAATGGGCTGCTGGAGGCCAGAATAAAATTGCCATGTGCGGGTTGATCTGTACTGCTGAGCGTGCTTGTTGTAGGAGATGTCCTACACTGGTGCCCATCGGCTCTTCTACCCCACTGGAACAGATCGCCGAATGCGGAGAAATCTGCACTACCGCTGGCCTGTTGGGATGCTCCAAAGTTACGGTCCATCCATATTTTTCCAGTAGCGGGGCTGGTCACATTCACCACAGCAGTAGGCATCGGGATGCAATGTACCGTTCCGGCAGGATAAGCAGGTGATGTGACGATGCGCGTGAGGGTGCAGGTCTGCCCGCCGATATTCAGCGAGAAACTTGCTGTCCCACCGGCTGAAGGTGTGCCGCTAATGGTATAGCTTAGGCTACCTGCTCCGGTCGCGAAGGTTCCGGCAGCCAGCGTAGCGGTTAGTCCGGTCACACCGGTTGAAGAGACGCTTTGTGCGGCATACACGCCGCCATTTCCACCTGCATATGGCACTGTGCTGCCAACGCCCGAAGCTGCTGACCCGGAGGTCAATGTACCACTGTGCGTTGCCGAAGCGCAGTTGAGCTGGGTTATTTTACCTGGGCACTCACCACATTTTGTCCAAATCGGCACCCCATCGCAGTAAGTAATGACCTGTCCTTGTGTGCCTCCACCCGGGATTCCATTTCCAGAAAAAAGGGCGTATGGCACGCTGAGCAACTGCGTGGTTGTCGTGATGGTGTAGTTGTTGCCACCGTTGAGGTCTGTTTCAGATTTGATGAAAAAAGGTCCTGCACCCCAGTTGATGGCTGAGAAGCTTCCACTCAGTACCGTACCTGCTCCGACTGCCAGCGTGACCAAACCGTTGGCATTGGTGGTGGCATTGTGCCTTTCAGAAAATACCGTTGCACCCGTTGCGCTGCCCTGCAATATGGAAACCCGCATACCCACAGGAGCATTGGCAAGCAACTGATTGCTGCCATTTCGGATGACCGACTGAAAGCTCATCATCTGCGGTGGCTGGGCCTGAAGGCCGGCACTTGCAAGAAAAAGGAAAGATAGGTAGAAGCAGATTTTTTTCATTTGTCGTAGCGTTGGTTGATAGTAATTTTACTGACAAATCTACACAAACTTTTTCATTGCAATGACAAGGCAAGTGGTTTTTGGTCGACTGGTGCGATAGTCTGCTGGTTTACAGTCATCTGGTCAGCTGGTGCTTGGTTGTTGAGGTGTTTAGATGTTTAGATGTTTAGAGTTTGAGGGGCTTCCTGAAAGAACGGTTAATTTTGTCCGGCACTATTGTAATTTTGAGACATGGTGTGGCTGCATTTAATTTTCTCCGCTCCTTAGGAGCAATATATGTGGCGTTGGGTCAATTGATTCGAAAGGGGTTTTGGGCGAAAAATAAATATGTCGCCCCTATGGGGCTTTGATTAAATCTTGATTGGAATTCTATGAGGATGTCGCCCCGCTGGGGCTTTTTTTGTTTAGGGGTTGAGATGTTTATTTGTTTAGATGTTGAGGGGCTTCCTGAAATAACGCAGAACCGTTCTTTCAAGTCGCCCTGCGGAAGACTTGAAAGAACGGTATAACCAAAATTGCAAATCAAAATATTTAATCCACAAGGCATCGGACACTGTAGCCGTAAGCCCGGCCATAGTTGTTGATATTGGCAGTGCTGCCGCTAAGGTAGAGTCCATAGGCGACGATACCATTCACTGTGCTGCTCCAATAATAGCCGTTACTGCCTACATAATTGAAAGCACCATCATAGTAGTTGCGGTATCCTGCCGAAGGTATCTTTAAGGGTGAGCCAAAAGCGCCAGCTGAAGTATTGCTACCCCAACTTGCGCGCTCAGCATCCAGCTCAGCAGATGTTGGTATGCGATATGTTGAGGGACATGGATTGTTTATACCGGCCACACCTTGCCAAAGGTTGCTATTTTGGGGGCTTCGCCAATCGAAGTTACCACTCGACGCCAAAATATAGTTACCATGCGCAGGCTGGTCGCTGCTACTTAATGTTGCGGTGTTGGTGGAATTACGGCACTGGTGTCCATCAGCTCTTCGCCCCCACTGGTATAAATCACCATAGGCGGAAGCGTCACTGCTTGCGATTGCAGCTTGTGAAGCTCCAAGATTGCGGTCCATCCAAATTTTACCGGTAACAGGGCTGATTACATTCAAGATAGCTGTTGCATTACCTCCACAATGTGTGGTACCGAGCGGATAGGTAATCGCCGAAGAAATAACACGCGTCAGGGTGCAAGACTGACCACCAATATTTAACAAAAAATTCGCTGTACCTGTACCCGCAGGTGTACCTGAAATTGTATAGTTCAAAACACCTGAGCCGAGAGCCAAAGTGCCTGCTGACAAAGTTGCAGTAAGGCCGGTAACACCAGTAGAGTTTATGCTTTGTTCACTGTACACACCACCGTTGCCACCCGTATAAGGTACAGCGCTTCTAACCCCACTATTGGCATTGGCAACATTGCCTGCGTTCAACACTCCTGTGTTGGTCGAGGCACCGCAACTTAGCATGGTTACTTTACCCGGACAAATCCCTCCGTTGGTCCATGTCGGCACACCATCACAAAAGGTGATGACTTGTCCTTGAGCTGCTCCCGACGGTACACCATTGGCAGCAGTTGCTGACATTGTAGCCATCGCAGCCGTGGCCGCATGCTGGGCATAGGGAACACTCAATAACTGGCTGGTAGCTGTAATAGAATAATTGTTGCCGCCGGAAAGATCGGTTTCGACCTTCATGAAGTAGGGGCCATTCGCCCAGTTGATGCCCGCAAAGGTGCCATGTAGTGCTGTGCCACCGCCTATGGAAAGTGTGGCAACACCCTGCGCATTGGTGTTCACAACGTGCGTCTCAGTATAGGCGGTCGCACCGTTTGTACTGCCTTGCAGAATAGATATGCGCATACCCACTTGTGCATTCGCATTAAGCTGATTGCTGCCGTTACGGATTACTGCCTGGTAGCTCATGAGTTGAGGTACCTGGGCGCAGATATCAAGAGCGGCAAAGAAGCAAACGCTTAGAAAAAGAAAGATTTTTTTCACAGTGAGTTTTTTGCTGGATTGTCCGTCAAATCTAGTCAAAATTATTGTGCCGTATCAAAGTGTGAGGTAAAAAAGATAATTATTGTCTTGTTATATTATTGTGGATTCTGTAGTAAAATTGTTTTGTTGTTGCAGTCATGAGGTGATGATATTTTTCACTAACTTTACAAAAAACAAGTCGGGTACAGTTGCTGGCAACAAAAAATGGCTGCGCTTGTTGTTTGGTTAAATCAGGTTTATGTCGGCATTTCGTGTTTCATTGGACTGGTATCGTCAGGGGGGATTCCGCAGACTCTTTCCCTTGGTCGCATTGTGCATCATCATTGTGCACTGGTTTTGCACCGATGTACACGGCGGACAATTGCTGTTTGAGGTCGACAGAATTGGTAACGTGGCCTTTTTTGAGAGCAGGTACCTGTATATTTACGCGCACCTGTTTGCGCTCATCCCGGTGCTGGCACTGAGCTTTGACCGTAAGGTTGCCTTCTACCGGGAGTGGAAATACCTGATACCCGCATTGCTGCTTGTGGCCATCCCCTACTGGATCTGGGATATTGCAAAAACGGCTGCGGGAGCATGGGGTTTCAATCCCAAATACTACACTTTCCTGCTGCTGAACCTACCCATCGAAGAGTGGTTTTTTTTCCTGACATTTCCTTTTGCGAGCGTTTTCATCTACCTCTGTCTAAACGCGTGGCTGCCGGATACGGCTTTCCTTCGTGCGCTGAACAGGGCAGAAAAAGGCATCACAACCTCGCTGATTGTGGCGTTTCTGCTCATCGGACTCGTCAACTGGGGAAAAGCATACACCGTCACCAGTTTCTGGATTGCGGCATTCCTGCTGCTGTGGCAAAATCTCTACGGCAGCAAAACCGTACGACTGCTTTTTTATCGCATGCTGCCCATAGCGACATTTGCTTTTATAGTAGTCAACAGCGTTTTCACTGGTTCATTTACAGCGCAGCCTATTGTGGTATACAACCCGGAAGAATACCTGGGTATCCGTTTTTTGACGATTCCACTCGATGATTTCAGCTATAATTTCGGTTTGGAACTGGCCGTAATCTGTCTTTTTGAGTGGTTTAAAAACAGGAGATTCTGATGAAAACAGCCATCATAGGTGCAGGCATCGGCGGACTGGCCACGGCGGTCAGACTGGCGAGCCGGGGTCACGAGGTAAGCGTATTCGAAGCCAACAGCTACCCGGGTGGCAAGTTGTCGGAATTCAGTCTGGATGCGGCAGGCGGGAGCTACCGCTTCGATGCGGGTCCGTCTCTGTTTACCATGCCGCACTATGTTGATGAACTCTTTGAAGCCGCCGGAGTGGAACCCAATTTCGTTTATGACAGGCAGGAAATCGTCTGCCAGTATTTTTGGGATGACGACACCCGTCTGACCGCCTGGGCTGATCCAGAAAGACTTGCCGAGGAAATTTGCGAAAAAACCGGCGTATCGAAGCCGCAGGTAAAACGCATTTTTGAATCCGCGAAAATCAAATACCAGACTGCAGGCTCTGTTTTTCTGGAAAACAGTCTGCACCGTCCCAATACCTGGTTCAGTCTGAAAGTGCTGAAGTCACTGCTGATGATGCCACGGTTTGATATTTTCAGGACCATGCACGATACGCATCGATCGCTGACGGGCCACAATCCAAAGCTTACGCAGTTTCTGGACCGCTTTGCCACTTACAATGGTTCCAACCCCTACCGCGCCAGCGGAATGCTGAGCGTCATACCCCATTTTGAACACGGCATTGGCTGCTTTTATCCACAGGGCGGAATGTTTGAAATCACCAAAGCGGTGTATGGGCTAGCGCTAAAAAAAGGCGTGAAATTTCACTTCAATACCCCTGTGGAAGAAATCCTGGTGGAAAAAGGTGCCGCGAGAGGTATCAGGACTGCGGAAGGGACTTCCGATTTCGATAGGGTTGTATCGAATATGGATGTGTATTTTACCTACAATCGACTGCTTCCCAATGAGAAAAAACCGGAAAAAACACTTGCGCAGGAACGATCCACATCCGGACTGATTTTTTACTGGGGAATCAAAAAACAATTTCCGGAACTGCATCTGCACAACATCTTTTTTTCCGGCGATTACAAAAAAGAGTTCGATGCGCTGCAAAAGGGTGAAATTTGCGATGACCCCACTGTTTATGTCAATATCACCTCCAAATTGACGCCCGGCGATGCCCCTGATGGATCTGAAAACTGGTTTGTACTGATCAATGCACCATACAACGCGGGACAGAACTGGACCGAGCTTGTGGAGAAAACCCGTGCTAACGTACTCAGAAAACTATCTGCAATACTGAAAACCGATGTTGCTTCCCTAATTGAGACCGAAGACCTGCTCGACCCGTTGTTGATTGAACAACGGACGGCATCATTTGCAGGTTCGCTTTACGGCACGTCTAGCAACTCCCTGATGTCGGCCTTTGCCCGTCATCCCAACTTTTCCGCTAAGTTAAAAAACCTCTATTTTGTGGGTGGATCGGTGCATCCCGGAGGAGGAATACCGTTGGCGTTGCTCTCCGCAAAAATAGTGGATGAGGTCATGGGCTGATTTACAGCAATACGTTTAGCAATGCGAAAAAGACCATTTGCAGCAGAAATAGAATTGCGGCTACCCTGTTGCGCTCACCCGAAGTAAAAAAAGACATGATGTATTGTAGCGCAAGTGCAGCGACAAACCAACCAACGTAGTTTTGCAAAGGCACCTGTCCAGCCTCCCAGTGCCACATGTCTGTCGCAATGGCGACAGGCTCAATAAGCACATCCAGTCCGACCATGAGCGCAGCTGCCAACGTGGCCTTCAATATGCGTGATTTGTTTTGTGGCAGCAGAAAATTGATAAGTACTGATGAAGTGTACACCAACATAAGCCAGTTGATTCCAATGCTGAGCGGCGTATTGAATAGCGAAAAACCCAGCACAGAACCGTAATGGTACACTCCGAATATCAACCCCGAATGGACACCGGCAACTTCAATAAAGTAACCGCTTAGCGCAATGAAAAATGCCGCCGCGAAGAAATTACCGGAAGGTGAAGAATGAAAACGCAGCGCGAGCAGTAGGGATATCATCAAGTTGAGCGGGGTAAGGTGCGCAAACCCCATGTCGCTCAAAAATACAAATCCGACAATTCCCACAGCATACAACACAGCCACCACAACAAGTGCTGTCTTTTCGTTGTTTAAAGGGTTCAGATTAGATTGCAGTAGCTTTCCGGACATCTTATTATTGGCTGAAATTAGTGTACTAAAACAATGGCTAAGGTGCGAATAAACGCATCCATATTACAATCTGACGCTTTTTTTGTTCACATTTGCCGCACAATTTATGGTTACCTTTACCTTTTTCACTTTTCAGGGATTAGCCAACCGTTGGTGGGCTTTTGGACGGATGGGCATACGACCATTCAACGATAAAGCAGCACCGGGATTGCAATTCGCACGGATGCTCGGCACAGGAGGAGGCAATGGATTCAGTATATTCCCGGATTTCGGACAATATGGCTGGCTGGGTGT
>CANHEE010000088.1 GCA_947459655.1 Lewinellaceae bacterium | reverse complement strand
GGTAATAACTTGAATCACCACTATGACCAATCTATCTTTTCAAGAGGTAGAGACCTTACAATTCCTGGTTTTTTCAATTTGAGAAACGCTTCAACACTATACGCTGATGAGTCTAATGTAACCAGAAGACTTGCAGGTATGTTCTTCAGTTTGGATTTGGATTACAAGAATTTTCTTTACCTCAATGTTTCCGGTCGTAATGACTGGGCATCTACTTTTGGACCGCAAGCGAAGAATAGCTTCTTCTATCCTTCTGCAAGTTTGTCGGCAGTTCTATCTGAAATTCTTCCGAAAAGCGACGCGGTTTCATTCCTAAAACTTCGGGGATCATTTGCAAGAGCGGGTAGAGAGCCTTTTCCTTACTCTTCCCGTACTTACTTTGTTAAGCCATTCATCACTGATGGATTTACCGATGGTTTTGGCTTCCCATACAAAGATGCAAATGGATTTGCAATCAGTAATGTGTTGGGTAATGATGCATTGCGTCCGGAGATTAATACTTCTTACGAGGGTGGTATCGATGCAAAATTTTTCAAAAACAGGGTTAGTCTTGCTTTGACTTATTACAACGCAAAAGCAACAGATTTGCTTGTGGCACGTCCACTCGCATCTTCCTCAGGATTCTCTGCGATTAATTCAAATACCGGTTCAATGAGAAATAGTGGTATTGAGGCTGATCTTGATATCAATGTAGTTAAATCCCGTGGTTTCAGCTGGGATCTTGGTGGTGTATTTACCAGAAACAGAAGCGAAGTATTGTCACTTGCTGAAGGGGTTGAACAGATCAGCCTTGAGTCAGCATTTACCGGTATCGGTTCTTATGCAATCGTAGGACAGCCATACGGTGCAATTTTCGGTTCCAAGTGGAAGAGAAATGATGCTGGTCAGCTGATTATAGGTGCCAACGGACTTCCATTGAAGGAAGCAGCTGAAGGTTATATTGGAAATCCATATCCTGATTGGACTGCAGGTGTGCGCAATACTTTCTCATACAAAGGATTTAAATTGTTTGCATTACTTGATATCAGAGAGGGTGGCGATTTATGGGGCGGAACAGTTGCCCGTTTGAATAGAATCGGAAAGATGAAGGCTACTGAAAAAAGAAGCGAGTTCTATGTGATCGATGGAGTAAAGGCTGATGGTAGCAATAATGACATTAAAATCACGCCAAATGCTTATTTTGCGCAGTACCTTGGTGATGGTGGTGGAGCATCTGAATCTGCTATTTTCTCAGGTGGATGGATTCGTTTGCGCGAAGTTACCCTTACTTATACGCTTCCACATATTGCCAAAGTTCTCAGAAATGCAGAGATCTACGTGACAGGAAGAAACCTTTGGTTGAAGACAAACTATCCGGGTGTTGACCCAGAGACAAGCCTTACAGGTGCAGGTTCAAACATCGGTGGATTTGATTACTTCAATATGCCGGGATCACGCTCATACATCGTAGGATTGAGAACCAGTTTTTAATTAAATAATACAAAATATTAAATACATATGAAAAAATTAATTAATTCCTCATTGATACTGATGGCATTGGTATTGATATCGGGTTGCTCAAAGTTTGTGGAAGGATATGATGTTTCTCCGAACGCACCTGCTGATGCTCCTCCGGTATTGCTATTGCCTTCTATTCAGGTAACAACTTTTTCCAATTACACCGGAAAAAATGCCCGTGATGCGGGTGTTATTACACAGCAATTAAAAGGTGCTTTGTTCCAGTCTGCAGATCTTCAAAACTATGACATCACGGAATCATCTGTCGATGGTGACTGGGTTCAGATCTACAACACCGCAATCATTAATTGTAATGTTTTGATCGGTAAAACTGGCGATAACAGCAAAACCTATCGCGGAATAGCAAAGATCCTCAAGGCAATGAATCTTGGACTTGCAACTGATTATTGGGGCGATGTTCCAAGTAAAGAAGCTGGTCAGGGTCTGGCAGGCGTTTATAATGCAGCTTACGATTCCCAGGAAGATGTAATCAAAGATATACAGACATTGCTTACAGAAGCAATTAATGATCTTGGTGCAGCAACCGGTGACATAGTTAAACCGAGCACAGACGACCTTGTGTATGGCGGCGACGCTAAGAAGTGGATTGGCGCTGCATGGGTATTGAAGGCTCGCTATGCAAATCGTTTGAGCAAAAGAGATCCAGCGAATCTGCAACTGATGCGTTAAGTTATCTTAAATCAGCAAAAGATGCCGGATTTACAAGTTCTGCAAGCAATATGAATGCAGTTTTTGACAATACTGCTGCCAACTCTTTTAACCAGTGGAAAGCTTTTGATGCGCAGAGAGCTGGTTATATCACGATGAATAAAAATATGATGGATCTTATGGCCAGTGATCCGCGTCTTTCTTTCTACGCAAAAGACAAAACCATGGGCGATAAATCCGGATATGGTGACTACGCGAGAGCAGAAAAAATGGCGATGGTTTCTTACATGGAGGCAAAATTCATCGAGGCAGAATCACAGTTGAGAGCCGGCGCCAAAGACCTTGCCGCAGCTGCATATAACGATGGTGTAAATGCAAGTGTTAAGCTGGTAACAGGTACAGACAATTCTGTTATTCCTGCAGCCGATGCTTCTTCTATTTCTCAGAATCTAATCATGACTCAGAAGTACATCGCAATGTTTACCCAGCCCGAAGTTTGGGCCGACTGGAGAAGAACCGGAATACCTTCTTTAACACCAAATGCTGGTGCATTAATTAACTTTATACCAAGAAGATATCCAACAGCTCAGAGTGAGCGTCTGTACAACAGTAAAGTGGTTGTAAACGCAAAACTGGATGATCCGGTTTGGTGGGATAAATAGTCTTTAAATTTTTAAATTTAATCCGGCGTCCTGATATTCTTGTGAATGTCAGGACGCTTTTTTGTGTTGTAAGTAATTTTTTGTTTGGTTTTCCTACTTAGGATTTATCTTTGATCTTCAACGACTACAATCAGATATTATTCTATGAAAAAGTTAGCATTCTGTTTTATCCTACTTCATTTCGTTTTGCAATCAATTGCTCTGGGCGAAGTTTTGGCTGCAAGGCCTAATTCTGCAAGCAATACTGCGCTGTCCGATTACGATTTGCTACACTACGATTTTCGCCTTAATGTTGAAACCGGGAGTAGATTTATACAGGGGTATATAAAAATCAAAGCAAAAAGCCTCAAGCAAAATCTGGATGCGTTTGAATTCCAGTTGCACGACAATTATACTGTAGATTCTATTGTTTATGCAGGTTGGAAAATGCCTATCGTGAATATTGGTAGTCATCGTAAAGCAGTATTCTTATCCCCTGTAGTCCAAAAGAGTGACATTTTTGAACTCACCATCTATTATAGAGGTGCGGCTCCTCTTAGCAGCAATGATTGGGGAAATGGAGTTGTTCAGAAAAAGGAGAGTAAATACAACGCTGAGGTTTTTTATACTCTGAGTGTCCCATATCATGCTTACGAATGGTTTCCATGTAAACAGGTACTAGGAGATTTGATTGATTCGGTAAAAATGACAATTGTAACGCAGAAGGAAAATAATGTCATTTCTAATGGTCTGATGATTAATCATAATGATCTGCCTGACGGCAAACATGCAGTGACGTGGAAATCAAATTACCCCATTAATTATTACCTGATCTCTTTTAATGTTGGAAAGTATATACCATATCATCTTGATGTGAGTTTGCCGGGAAAAACAGACGGGAAAATGCCCGTCTTGAATTATCTCTACAATCAGGCTTCTCTGACAAAGCAAAAGCCAGTATTGGATAAAATTGGCGATTTTCTGGTCAATTACTCTGGACTCTATGGGCTTTATCCATTTCACAGAGAAAAATTTGGTACCGTGGTTGTTCCTCTGAGCGGCGGCATGGAACATCAGACCATCGTTAACCTTTCAACTGATTATGATAAGTACCTTGCTGCACATGAAATGGCGCACCAGTGGTGGGGTGACAATGTCATTATCAATTCATATCATGATGTTTGGCTAAGTGAGGGATGGGCAACTTACAGCGAGTACATTACGGCCGAGAAACTTTTTCCGGCAGAAGCCAAGGGACTAATGGATAAATTTCATGCCAATGCACTAACCCAATCCGCGGGACAGACTTATATCGTAGACACCAGCAACTTCAGCACTATTTACAACTACAACAATGTATACATGAAGGGTGCAGCAATTATTCATACCCTCAGAGCAGAAATAGATGATGACGCACTTTTTTTTAATGTACTGGGTAAATTCCAGCAAACATATGCTCATAAAAATGTTGGAGTCGCAGAATTTAAGGCCTTTATTGAATCAGAAACAGGGAAGAATCTTGATCTGTTTTTCAGCCAGTGGTACTACGGATATGGTTATCCAAAGTTTGCGATCAACTGGGCAAATAGCAACGACAAACTCGTCATCAGATCTGTTCAGACAACCTCAAGTGCAAAGACTCCGCTCTTCAAAACTAATGTTGAATTTCTGGTGAAAAGGATGAATTTCCCCGATACTGTTATAAGGATTTACCAGTTCGCTAATGAGCAGACATTTTTGCTTTCAGGATTGAAAGATGTGACTTCAATTGTGCTTGATCCAAGAAACATAATCCTGAATAAACTGGTTTCCAACAAGATGGACCCTACACTCTCCACAGAGGAAGATAGACAACTGGATGAAAATGCTGTCTCTATATTTCCGAATCCGGCAAGTGACATTTTACAAATCAGAACTTCAATTGATGGTTCCTGGAAGGTTGAACTCTTTACTGAAGCGGGTGCACAAATTTTAAGACAAAATGTGACTGTGAGGGAAATTTCCATCCCGCTCCACGTGCCAGTAAAAGGTGCTGTTGCTGTTAAAATAACAGACAGTCGTGGCAGAACATGGAGCAGAATGGTAATGATTAACCGTTAATCCAGTTCCTGATAATTTCCGTTGTTCAGTTCCCAGATCACGGTGTCAACTGAATCCGATGATGCATCAAGATTGTAATCTGCATTTAGCATATAATCATCAAACAAACCGTTTTGATTGGCCCATGTAACAGAGTCAATGGAATCTACTGAACCGTCAAAGTTTGCGTCACCACCGTTCATGGTGAATATGCCTCCAACCTGTCTCATAGGGGAGCTGCCGTTTAATGGAACAGAATTATTAGTGAAATCAAGTAGGTTCCCGTTGCTGTTTAGGGATACTTGTCCAAGTGTCCGGAAACCAAGGTGACTTCTGTGGCGAACAGCAACATAGTAATTGCCGGAAGGTGCATTGCTGAATGTAACAGGTGAACTACCATCCATGTCAACTATGTCTCCGTCTCTCTGTAAAAGTGCTGCACGTGTATAGGCCACGCTGGTGCTTCCTGAAATGCCCGTTCTGAGTTCAATAAAAACCCAGTCCACAATCGAATTATTTCCGCTTATTGACAAAACTCCCGGATTAGTAGTTGCGGTTGCTCCACTGTTTACATGTATGAATCCAGTACTATAGGGTATTGCTGAGTAGGGGTCAATAAGCGGGAAGTTTATAAGGTCTTTGAGGTTATCGCTCATCAGCCCGGCACTGCTGTCGTAGTTGTTCAGGAATACTTTCGCGCGAACAACCGGATTGCTTACATTGGTAATTTCGACAACAGCATCATCTGTACTACCTGAGCTGGTAGATGCAGTATTTTTTATAGCACTTCTGGTTGTCAAATTGACGTCGTCGATGTACCAGCCACAATTAGCGGTTCCACAATCAGTATTCGCATCTGTAACCATTTTGAATCTAATTAGCACGGTGCTCCCCATAAACGCAGACAAATCTACCTGAGATTGTATCCATCCGTTACTGTTACCAGTGAAAAAACCACTATATCCATTGGTTATGAAATAGGGGCCAAGGTCGCTCCATGTCGTTCCGCTGTTGGTCGATATCTCAACACTTCCACCATCCCAACCATCTTCGGAATTGTAGCGGTGCCAGAAAGACAGGATACCTTTACCATTTAGCGCGTATGGAATACTATTGTTCATCTTAAAATCTGCTGCTGTTGTCGGATTTGCAGCAAATTTTGACGTGCTGCCACTGCGGACAAATGTGCTACTATTGACAAAATTAGTTGTGCCGGTAGTAGCTGTAGTTGTCCAGGTGCCGGAAGGGGTACTGCCGTCAAAGTCATCGTTCAGGTTGACAACTGGGGCAGCATATGTGCCATTTCCAGTTTTTGCTTGGAAAGAATAGGTTCTTACCTCGTTGGCAAGGAAGCTTTGGTTTGACCAGGTGACGGTACTTCCTGATAGGGTGCCACCATTATTGGCAGAACCATTTACATAAGTAAGAGTAGAGGGTAATGGATCGGTAATTGTAGTCGAGGTGTTGGAGCACCCGCAAGTAGCAGTAAGAGTAAATGTTACGGTACCTCCTTCGGGAACGACCAACGGACTAACATCTTTTTTGACTTCTACGCCCGCAGGCATTGAGTAGTCTTCAGACACTGTGCGATCATTGGTTGAACTGCCGGTGCTTGCATTGGCACCGACACCTCTACGAGCAAATGCTTTCCATATACTGCATTTGTATTTGCCATTGAACAGCAATTGGTCAGCTTGTAATATAGCATTTCTGGCATCTATGAAGCTGGGAGAACACTTCTGTAGTCTCAGCCCTTCGTTAACAAGTTTCAACGCAGCAACATTGCCAATCAGATTGGACGTATTGTAAATATCAGGCACAATCTGATTGTCTTGAAAAATGATTTCCCAGGTCATATCCCAAAGGATAGTACACCATATTGAGCCAATACCATGTGGTTGGCTAAAGCTTGTATTGCCAACAGCTGCATAAGTTACACTGTTGTTAACACCTGTTTTATTGTACGAATAAGGGAATGGACGAATACCGCCACCTGTTGTTGGCTGGGAAATGGCATACGTTCCAATTCCTCTTGCGACATTTGCACTGGCAAGTGTGGGCGTCTGGTTTGCCCAGTTAGTTGTAAGCACCAATGCTAGGTAATCGCTCCAACCCTCACCACCTTGTTCGACATTGGATAGGCATCCTGAATTCGCAGGTCCACCTGTCAGTCTGATGCTCCATCCATGCCCATACTCGTGTGCAATAATACCATTGTCAAAATCACCATCCGGTTGGTAAGCTGTCGACGGATTGAGCGTGACATTAACCGTTTGCCCAGCAGTAAGTTGTGATTTGATACTATTTCCATTGGCTTGTGAAATCATGAATGCCGGTATCGTTATTGTGTTGTCTGTTCCTCCCATGGTGATGGGGGTTGTCGAAACGTTGTTAACAACAATTACCGCTATTGCTCCGGCAAGCTGGGCATTTTTTACTTTTGTGGTGAAGCTGTTACAAGGGGTTGTACCACCTCTGTCTATAACGGCAATTTTTCCAGTGATTAAAGCAGCGTTGTCCAATGGGGAACAACCAAATGATGTTGTGGCAGTACCTGCATCATCAACCAATATCAAATCACCTGTAAGCGGGTTAAGCAGTTTATTGTTGACGCTGAATCCGGATTCGTAAGTAGTGTAGGAACCGGCTATTATGGCAGGTGTATTCACTGTCATCGATGTTGAGGCCGATCCAGTCCACAAATACATCTGCATCCGGCCATTTGAGCCATCAACAGGTGCAGAGAAGTTTGCATTGTTGGTGCCACCCCCATCTTGGGCATCGGCATAGACAAAATCATTTCCAGCACCACCGCGTCCAAGGTTATTTGCCTGATAATTGCCACTTGGCTCGTCAAATCCAAACCTGTAAAGGACATCATGAATAAGGTTGTTCCAGTAAAATAGGTTAGTAATGGCTGCGAGTTGGTTTCCACTGGCGGTATTTGGTCCAAAAGTATAAGGGTAATCGTACTCTAAAATGGCAGAATTGGGCATATTCCCAGGTGTGTTGTTATTGTTGTCTGTGTCGTCCTGTGCCAAGACATTGTTTCCTCTAGTCGTGGTATATGAAGTTGTCCCATCATTGTGCCATCCGTTGGTAGTTCCCGGTCCTGTGCCGGCAGGAACGAATGTTGTGTAAGGTGAAGTAACCACAGTTCGGTTACCGAAAGTTGGGGCTTCAAGCGGAATATTGAAAACGGTGTAGCTCTCAGCTGCAATGCTTTCTGTCATCTGCTGGTTTCTTGCCGATTGCACATTTTCGGGTGTAAATGGAATAAATGTCCGATCGAAGGAGCAATGAGCTACCCAGTTGTTTTTTTCTATAAATTCACCCGTTCTTGCATCAAAACGCAGATTCCACCAGTCTGAGGTCTTCGGAGTTTCAATGTTTACATTCCAGACCAGTCTGATGCTGTTGCCGTCCTCAGATGGAAGCCAGTAAAGTTTAATTTTGATGTCCTCCGTAGTGATTGACTTGTCTCTGAAAATAGCCTCAGTTATGTTTCCATCGGGTAGTAAGGTAGTGCTGATTTGCTCCGTGGCAGTCAAATTGATTTTTAGATAAGAGGCTGCCAGTTCCAGTGCTCTTTCCGGACTAATTGATGCTTCAGTTGATGGATTCAACTTGTCAATTTTCTGAAAAAACTGATTCTCTATGTGTGCAATGTTATTTTGCTTCACAACGATGTTGAGCAATGCATTGTAAACCTCAATGCCTTTGTATCGTTGGTTGAAATACAAGTGATAAAAACCGGTGGATGGTGAATGATAGGCGCTGGAGACTACCATATCCCGTAAATCTCTTTGTGAAACAAGGGGGACATTGTCGAACCCACTACTTCGTTTCAGAAGCAATTGATTTCTGACATTTTCTTCCATGTTTTGTGAAAAAGCAATGTTTCCCAAAAAAACAGCTGTAACGAACAGCAATGCTGATTTAAATAGTGAAGAAAGCTTCATTGGTAAAATTTTTTAAGGAAAACTATACCACAAAATTAAGTGTTTCCACTAAATTATTGTCAAATATTTTGCATTTTGTGAAGCCTTTATCAAAAGAAGTGTAATTTTGCACTATCTGAATTAATTCTAAATAAGCGGTTTTATGTCGTTGGCTACAGAGCTGATACCTGGTGAAAAAGCGATGATTGTAAGGTACAGCGACGAGAAAGTTGCGGGAAAGTTGATCAGCATGGGCATGATGCCTGGTAGCCAGTTTATTATTATTCGGAAAGCACCTTTTGGTGGAGGTTATTACGTCATGATTGATGGCGTTAATCTTGCTTTGAGAGAAAACGAAGTGAAAAGTATAGTAGTCGGATAGTGGAAAAAAAATACAGCATAGCACTGATTGGCAATCCAAATGCCGGCAAGTCCTCTATATTCAATCAGTTAACGGGTTTGCGCCAGAAGGTTGCCAATTTCCCCGGTGTAACAGTTGATAAAAAAGTTGGAAAAATTACCATAGGGCAAGGTGTTTCAAGCAATTTTGACCTTATTGACTTTCCCGGAACCTACAGCCTTTACCCCACGACAAGCGACGAAAAAGTCGTGGCTGCAATCCTTTCCAACTGTCAGGATGATAATTTTCCTGATGCGATAATCTACGTTGCTGATGCAACAAACCTGGAGAAACATTTACTACTTCTTACGCAATTGAAAGATCTCAATCTGCCTGTTATCTTTGCGTTAAACATGATTGACCTGTCGCAGAAGCAGCAAGTTTTCTATGATTTTCATAAACTTAGTGAAGACTTTGGGGTGCCGGTTGTTCCCGTAAGTGGAAAATTCGGAATAAATATTGACATGCTCAGGGCTGAAATAGAAAAGCTTAGCCTGGGTATGCTTACCGAACCCAGAAAGCCATTTTATCAACTCAATAATGCGGAAATGGAGGTCAGTAGGGTGGTGACAGAAGTGGTTTCTGTACAATCCACCTACCAGGCTTTGCTGGTGGCACACCACTTTAAGTGGCTTCCACATCTTAATAATGAGCAGAAAAGGAAAATTGCCGCTGCTGTTGAAGAGGAAAACTTCCGTGACCTTGCTTTTCAGATTGAAGAGACCATGAAGCGTTACGATAAGTTTCAGGTAATGCTAAAAAAAGCAGTTGTCAAGTCTACCGGTGACCCTCACCCAATCACTGCCCGAATTGATCGTGTTCTTACGCATCGCATTTTGGGTCCGTGTATTTTTTTTCTGACCATGTTTCTGGTGTTTCAATCTATATTCACATTGGCGCAGTACCCGATGGACTGGATAGACCAGGGCGTTGCCTTTTTGGCGGAATTTGTAAAAACAACATTGCCGGAAAATTGGTTTTCAAGTCTGCTTGCCGATGGGCTACTTGCCGGACTAGGCGGAATTGTAGTCTTTATCCCACAGATAGCCATTCTGTTTTTTTTATTGACGCTTTTGGAAGAAACAGGTTATATGGCAAGGGTGGTTTTCATGTTTGATCATCTCATGCAGAAGTTTGGATTGAATGGACGGAGTCTGATTGCGATGGTTTCAGGTGGAGCATGCGCCATTCCGGCTATTATGTCCACACGGACCATCGAAAACCGAAAAGAAAGACTGATTACCATCCTGGTTACACCCTTAATCAGTTGTTCGGCAAGGATACCTGTATTTGCCGTGCTCGTTGCTTTTGTTGTCCCCGCTGATATGTATTGGTTGGGTTTCAAGGCGCAGGGCTGGATTTTTACAGGCCTTTATCTTTTAGGAATTGTTTCAGCGTTGCTTCTCGCTTTTCTACTCAAATTGTTTATTCCCAGCAAAGAGACATCTTCACTGATGATGGAATTACCAGATTATCGCCTGCCAATTTTGCGTAATGCGCTCATAATGGTTCGCGAGAAAGTAATGACTTTTATTGTAGAAGCAGGAAAAGTAATTCTTGCAATTTCTCTGGTACTGTGGTTATTGTCCAGTTTTGGCCCTGCTGGTTCTTTGCAGAATGCGGAAATGGAAGCGCTAAGTAAAGCACAGATGCTGCAGCTCGATCCAATAGAAACCGGTGACCTCGTTGCCTCTTCTAAAATTGAAGCTTCATTTGCTGGACAAATGGGCAAATGGATAGAGCCAGCGATAAAACCCCTGGGTTTTGACTGGAAAATTGGCATCGCTTTAATAACTTCTTTTGCAGCAAGAGAGGTTTTTGTTGGAACGATGGCCACTATATACAGCATTGGTAGCGCGGGAGAAAACCAGGACTCACTTCACATCAAAATGCAGAGCGAATTATGGCCGGACGGTACTCCTATTTATACTGTTGCTACAGCGGTGTCGCTTCTTGTTTTTTACGTGTTCGCAATGCAGTGTATGAGTACGATGGCTGTTGTGAGGAGGGAAACCGGTACCTGGAAATGGGCTATATTTCAGTTTATTGTGATGGGGCTAATGGCCTATGTAGGCTTATCTGACCAGGTTAAAGGGGAGAGATTATGGATGAGGTAAAAAGCTTTGATATGGGTGTGGCAGGTTCCCT
>CANHEE010000087.1 GCA_947459655.1 Lewinellaceae bacterium | reverse complement strand
AATGGACTACTCCTACGACATCGGCAAGGAGGGCATCGTTCCGTTGTTGAAGCGGTGGTACTCAGAAACGACCTCAGAAAAAATACGGGAGTGGGCAAGCGATTTCATGGTCGTCTCTACCTGTCCGGAGTGCAACGGCAGTCGGCTAAAAAAAGAGTCTCTCTTTTTTAAACTGGGGGGCAAAAACATCGCTGAATTGTCCGAAATGGACATCAATGTGTTGGAAGACTGGTTCAACAATCTGGAAAAGGACCTATCTGATCGCCAGCTGACCATCGGAAAAGATATTTTGAACGAAATCCGGATGCGTATCCGTTTTTTGCAGCACGTCGGACTAGACTATCTGAACCTCAACCGGCCGGCCAGAACCCTGTCCGGAGGGGAAACCCAGCGTATCCGGCTCGCCACACAAATCGGCTCGCAACTGACAGGTGTAACCTACATCCTGGATGAACCCAGCATAGGACTTCACCAGCGCGACAACCGAAAGCTCATTGAGGCGCTACGTCAGCTTGCCGACATCGGAAACACCGTCCTGGTCGTTGAACACGACAAAGACATCATGCTCGCGTCAGATTACCTGATTGACATCGGACCGGGTGCAGGGAAAAATGGTGGTTCAATCGTCGGTGCAGGAACACCGGAGGAATTTATCCGCAACAAATCTGCAACGGCGGAATATCTCTGTAACATCCGAAAAATTGAAATCCCAAAACAGCGCAGAAAGGGAAGCGGAAAAACACTCGCATTAAGCGGTGCCAAAGGCAACAACCTAAAAAATGTCAGCATCAGCATTCCACTCGGTACCCTGACCTGCATTACAGGAGTGAGCGGAAGCGGTAAATCAACGCTCATCAACGAGACCTTGTACCCCATTCTGAGGCAGCATTTTTACAACAGCATCAAAAAACCCATGCCTTACAGTAAGGTGGCCGGACTCGAGAACCTCGATAAGGTGATTGAAATAGACCAGTCGCCAATTGGTCGTACGCCTCGCTCCAATCCGGCGACGTACATTGGCGTTTTTAACGATATCCGCAAAATTTTCAGTGACTTACCCGAGTCAAAAATTCGCGGATACAAGCCGGGTAGATTCTCCTTCAATGTCAAGGGCGGTCGATGCGAGGTTTGCGAGGGCGCCGGTAGGCGTGTCATAGAAATGAATTTTCTGCCCGATGTCGAGGTCGATTGCGAAACCTGCAACGGTCGACGATTCAACAGGGAAACGCTGGAGGTATTGTACAAGGGAAAGTCGATCAGCGACGTCCTCGATATGACTGTTTCAGAAGCGGTTGCATTTTTTGAACCAATACCTTCCATTTACCGAAAAGTCACTACACTGGAGGAGGTCGGACTTGGCTACATCACACTGGGACAACAGGCCACTACACTCTCCGGAGGCGAAGCACAGCGGGTCAAACTGGCTGAAGAGCTCAGCAAGCGGGATACAGGAAACACCATATACATCCTGGATGAGCCCACAACAGGTTTGCATTTTCAGGATATACAACACCTATTGAATGTACTCCACAGACTGGTCGAAAAAGGGAACACCGTGGTGGTCATCGAACACAATATGGACATCATCAAAGTAGCAGACTACATCATTGACATGGGACCAGAGGGAGGTCGGGGAGGCGGAACAGTTGTCGGATTCGGAACACCCGAGGACATCGTCAAAATTAAAAAGAGTCATACCGGAATGTTCCTCAAAGAAGAACTCAGCTAAGCCGGGCGAGCTTACAACAGAATATGTTTCAGCAAGGAAAATCATGTGATTTATTGTACTTCAGAGTGCTTTTTGCAATGGCACTCTTGTCCTATTTGTTTCCCAATTTTTGCACAGCACAAACCCAATTCCGCAGTATCTCTTTCACACCAGCTGACACATTCAGCAGACCCCGATGCTGGGCCTTATCGGGGCTAAGTGTAGCCTCTTTCGGCGCATCCACCTATTGGCTGTACAATGCCTGGTACAAACAATATGACCGGGGCAAGTTTCATTTTTTTAACGACAACGGTGAATGGATGCAGATGGACAAACTGGGCCATGTTGTCGCCACTTATTACGAAAGCCGGTGGGCAGCGGGAATGTATCGCTGGGCAGGAGTAAAACCCCGCAAAAGCGACTGGATTGGAGTTGGCTACGGTATGCTGATCCAGACCTCGCTGGAGTTGGCAGACGGATTCTCAAACAAGTGGGGATTTTC
This sequence comes from Lewinellaceae bacterium, assembly GCA_947459655.1. Taxonomy (GTDB): domain Bacteria; phylum Bacteroidota; class Bacteroidia; order Chitinophagales; family Saprospiraceae; genus CANHEE01. The sequence goes on along the minus strand of CANHEE010000087.1, from coordinate 9,845 downwards.
TAAAGGCGATTACCTCGCAAACATCACAGGGGCAGGTTTTTTCATCGGACAGCAGCTGGCTTGGAATGAGCAGAGATTCAGTTTCAAGGTTTCGAGCTTTCCAAAGAGTTATCCGAACACCCTGGTTTACTCTGCTGACGGGCAATACAGCACTCCTCTGAGTAATAGGGCATATTCGCTTTTGGGAGACAACTATGCCTTGTCGTTTGCCAAAGATTACAACGAGCAAACGCAGTGGCTATCGGTAAATCTGGCATCTTTCATGGCTAAAGACACCCGTTTCCCAAAGTGGCTAAACCTGGCGCTTGGATACAGCATAGAAAATGCTTTCGTAGGCGCTAACAGCTATTCCTGGACCCAGACGACCGCGAAAAATGGCATCCCGGCAGGGACTGTTTTTGTCATTGACAAGAATCAATTTCCCCGCTACCGACAGTTTTTTCTATCATTGGATATTGACATGACCAAGGTACATTGCAAAAATCACTTTCTGAATACACTTATTCACACGTTCAATGTGATAAAAATACCGGCGCCGGCACTGGAAATCAATACATTGGGAAAATTCCGTGCATACCCGCTCTACTTCTGAACCACTATTCCCACTTTCGCAGCAGCAGTCCCTTATTCCAGATTGAGCTTTCCACCTCAATTCGGTAAATTCCCCCGGGTAGATTGCTCAGGTCAATCTCTGTACTCAGCATCGAATCTCTGTTGTCAACCGACTTTTCATACAAAAGTCTTCCACTGATGTCGGTCATCCGGATGTTAATTTTCCCTTCCGGCGCATCGTTGATCCTCAGTGTAGCACCCGAAGCCGCGGGATTTGGAAAAAGATTGATCTGTTCACCCGGATAATCAAAACGGATACGAGATGAACCATTAGGGCATGGCCCCATCAGCGTCCAGGCCTGCTGCCACGCAGAGCCTGCTCCAGGAGCATAAAAGGAAGCCGAACCGCTGCACCAACTCGGAATATTGCAGGTGTACAACTGTGCATTACTTTTAACAATCGACCCAGTTGTATAGGCGGTGTTGGCGAAGTAAGGGTTTACGGTTGAGCAATCCGGTAACGACTGTACGCAGTTACTGGTTTTTACCCAGGCATCCTGCCAGGCAGTGCCCAATCCGGGGGCATAAGCCCAGCCCGGGCCACTGCACCAACCGGGCACATTGCATTTGTACACTCCGCCGTTGTTGGACACATAGCTGTTGACGTTGTAGGGCGCAGCCTCAACATACTGCTGGTACTGGGTACAAGGAGGTATGTTGCTTTGAACAACAATGGAGACTGCGGTTGCTGCTCCAATTCCTCCGCGATTATCGGACGCCTTGGCAATAATGCTGTAGGTTCCTGCAGGCACATTTTGCCAGCTGAAACTATATGGCGCCGTGTTGTCGGTACCCAGCAATTGCGCACCATTGTAAAAATCTACTTTGACTACAGTGCCGTCTGCATCACTCGCCTGAGCGGCAATTGAAACTGTTGCAGGTTCGGTATAAGTCTGGTTTTGAACAGGCTGCTGAATGCTGCAGACGGGCAGAATGTTGTTCTGTACAACTACCTGCACAGGCGCAGAACGGGTTGTCGCACCCTGATTATCGGTCGCAACAGCAGTGATTGTGTAGGTTCCCGCCACTGACGTATTCCATCGTGTCGTAAATGGCTGTATGTTGTCACTACCGATAAAAGTGTTCCCAGAATAAAAATCAACCTTGCTGACAAAGCCATTGACATCAGCAGCGTTTGCGGCGATGTTTACCTGTGCAGGAGTCCAAAAAACAGCATTCTGCAATGGTTGGGTAATGGAAATCGTCGGAGGGGTATTCACAACCTGCGGAACCACATCAAAAGTCACAGGTGCAGACTGTATAGTGGTTTTTGAAACCGTTACAGCAACAGCTGTCAACACATATGTACCTACAGGTGGTTTCACCCAAATGTACTGATAAGGGGCTCGGTCAATCGATTTTATCAATACACCCTTGTTGTAAATATTAACGTTGATCACACCGATGCCGAAGGAATTTACCTTAACATTTATGGTAATGTCTGCCGGTAGCATGATTCTGCTCTTATCTGTCGGGCTCGTAATAATACACTCCGGAGCAGGAGCATTTACCGTAATTTTTATCGAAGTAGAAACAGCGCTCGCCCCCAGATTATCATAAGCTTTGGCAGAAATCTGATAGTCCCCAGGAGTTACATTGTTCCAGGTAAATGCGAATGGTGCATTGTTGACTACCGCCAGCAGTTGCGTTCCTTGATAGAACTCGACTTTTGCAATACTTCCATCGGGGTCTGACGCAGCGGCAGCGATATTTACAGAGCTGTAAGCACTGAAAACCTGATTGGCAGACGGCTGTCCCAATGATACCACCGGACTTTGATTGGGCTGTCCCAGTGACGCACAACCATATATGGTCGCAATATTTGAGGACGGATCATCTGCGGGCAATCCCATAATCAACGCATCGAGTACCTTGCCAAAAGCATAGCGAAAAGAAACCGGATTGCCACCATTTTGGCTGTTAAAGACCGTCTGCACCTGGCTTTTTAATGTGGTGAAATTGACAGAAGGATAAAGCACCTTGATTCTCTCAATGTAATCATTCACATCGGTCCAGCTAATCTGCGGATCGTAAAAACCATTAAACGAGTTGTAGGGCTGTCCTGTAGCCGGATTTGTCGTGAAAAGACTTGTCGATAATCCAGCAAGATTGTTGCCCAAAATTCGGGTGTAATTGGTCAGGGCATTCTGGTAATCGTAACCGTAGTTGTTGTTGACAAAGTATGGAGAAATACTCGAAGCGGAAATGGCACTGCTTCTGCTGCTGTTCAAGACAGTCCCTAGTTCGGTATACCAAAGTCCACGGTTGTACGCAACCGCCATGAGTTTGACCGCTGCATCTGGATCGGAGGCGGTGTTGAAAAAACCGATCGGATTCCAGTTTTTGTGTACCTCCCAGTACTTCACGGTAAAAATATCGTAGTAGGCCTTGGATAGTGCTGCTGTTTCAAAGTTGCCACCTCCAATCAGATTCGCGTGCTGACCTACCGGAAAGCGTTGGGGATACTGCTGCACCAACTCATTGTACGCAGAATTGTTTTCAATCTGAAAGCAGCCGTCGCCCAAAGAGGAGGACTGATAGGTGAATGGGAATGGCGTTCCGGACGGAGAAGCCTGTATTCCAACATCACAACCGCAGAAACTTTCTTTTGCGGCGGTTGCAAAATAGAAATTGGCAGGTATTTTATCCGTTTTTACCACGTTTCTGAAAAGATGGGCTGCATGTGCCATTGATATGGCCCAGCTCTTCCTGTTGGCCGGTATGTAAGCATCTACACTTACACCCCAAATCGGATTCAGTCGACCCTGTCCGATTTTTATCTCACCTGTAGGCTGGTAATTGGAGCTGTTGAAATAGAAGGTAGCAGGAGCACTGCAAATACTTCCACCGGCACCACCACCGGAAGCATTGGTGCTGAAACTGATAGGAGTAGAGTAAGCACTTGACTGCGTACTGCTACAAACAGCCCTCACTTGCACCTGATAGGTCTGGCCCGAACTCAAATTGCTCAAAGAAATGGAATTTGCTCCGACTGTCTGTGTCGTCCAAAGGCTACCCGAACTCGGCTTGTATTGCACATCATACGAAGCGGCTCCGCTTGCTGCCCAGGTAACTGTAGCTGTTGTGGCAGAAGACTGCGCTGCAACCTGCGCAGGGACCTGGCAAATTGTTGTATTTCCACCACTTCCACAAAAGGCTTTGTTTACAGCAGTTGCCAAAGGGGTTCCTGCAATAACTCCCGAGCCTGGAGTCGTCTCGATATAATCTCCGGTTATTTCCCAGATGATGCATCCGCGCAAATTCTTATTGCGAACATAAGCTGCTTTCGCAAAAATGGACAGGGAGTCATCATATGACAAAAATGTCTTCAAACCATTTTTTCCCAGCAGATAGGGGGAAACAGCCAGATTGTCTCTGTACTGATCGAATAGATTCAGTTTTTTAAGTACATTATAATAAAGTGGAGTACCATCGTCCTCTGAAAATGTAGCTGTATCGCCACTTCCACTGGCCGGACCATGCAACTGCGGTGCGGAAGGCGTCTTAAAAGATCTACCGTAAAACGCCAGTCCGGCACAGATCTTTTGCGCAGGAACATTGTAGGTCGTCACCAGTGAATTGACCGCGCTATTGATGTTAAAGGTCGGATCGCCCTGTGCAGGAGCATATAACGGAGAGTTGTGGTTGGTCGTATTGTCCCAGGCGCCAAAAAAATCGTAACTCATCAGATTGATGCAGTCCAGAAGCGGCACCACAGCAGGCCAGTCGATGTTGTTCATGTGCGCCTGCGATGCACCGAAACAAGATGTAAGGAGGTAGGTCTTTCCATTTTGATTTCCAAGATTGGTGAGTGCAGATCTAACCGACTGCAACAAAAGCGTGAAATTATTTTTATCAGCCGGACTGCCGCCATGGACAACATAACCCGGATATTCCCAATCGAGATCAATGCCATCAAACTGATATTGGTTGATGAGTTGAACACAGGCGTTCGCAAAGTTCGTACGCTTAACGGGGTCGGCAGCAATTACCGGGAAATTGTCGGACAAGGTCCATCCACCGATAGATGGCAATATTTTCACACCTGCATTGTGTGCCCGCGAAACGATGGAAGTATTGGGATAGTAACCGCCTTGTGCCCAGTTGGGTTGCCCATTGAGCAGATTGTCGTCTGCCCAGGTATCGGTACTGGAAATCGCACCACTCAATTCGGGCTTAAAAAAAGCATAGTTGATAATGGTATATTTGGAATAATCTATACTGGACGGTTTTACCAGCTTCGACCTATCGTACCATTGCCAGTTCGGATAATAACCGATAACTTCCCTACAGGGTTGGTTCTGAGCCTTTAAATTCCGGAACTGAAAAAAAAGCATAAATAATATAGCAGTATAACGCATGTATCGGTGAAATGTGGGTGAAAACATGGAACAACGAAGTAAAGATAAAAAAAGGCTGTAACATTTGCAATGTTACAGCCTTTGGCATCAGCTACTGATGCATATTAGTCAAGCGACTGGTTGACAACATTTGCGGAGTTAACCATTGACTGGAACTCGGCAGGGGATAAACCGTCCATGCAATACTGCAGCGGATTAACCGGATTGCCTTTGAAATGTACCTCATAATGACAGTGCGGAGCTGTGGATGTTCCTGTGCTTCCAACCTTGCCAATGACATGACCTTTTTTAACTACCTCACCTTCTTTAACGGAAACCGAACTCATGTGCCCATAGAGTGTCTGATAACCAAAGCCATGGTCGATGATGACATGTCTGCCGTATCCGCTACCACTCTCAACTTTCACGACACGTCCTCTTCCTGTGGAAACAATGGAGGTGCCGTATGGTGCGGCAAAGTCGAGTCCGGAGTGGAATTTACGCACTTTATGTACCGGATGCAGGCGCCATCCAAAACCAGACATCAGAAACATGCTGCGGTTGAGCTTGTCTTCCCGCACAGGTTTGATGGACGGAATAGAAGTCAGCATTTTTTCCTTGTCGTTGGCAATTTTTTGAAGCGTATCAAGTGACTTGGACTGCAATACCAACTGGTACTCCAGTTTTTCGGCCTTCATCATAGCATCTTTCACAGCCGAACCAAAATCTACGAATCTGGCAGCTCCTCCTGTTCCTCCGTTCCACACGTTTTTATCAATCGGCTCCATACCGAACATGGTGCGGTGAACACCAGCATCACGCTCCTGTATATTGTTCAACACTTTTGACATCTGGTCAAATTTGCTGTTCAGCGCAATGTATTTTTCTTCTATTTGTCTCTTTTCGTTGATGTAGTGCTGCTCCCTTGGTGATGGAAAAAACTTATACAGTAACACCAGCATGATTACAGCAGTCACAAATGCCGTCGATAGGAATTTAAAGACGCGAATAATTCGCTCCTTCAACGGCTCCACCATCTTCTCGTACGTGAGGGTGTGCTTGTTAAAGACAAATTTTTCTTTTTTTCCCATACTTAAATAAAAAAATTCTGATTCGTAAGTACCTGTAAAATAGATACTTGTTTGCTTTTTAGCAGGAGGGTATCGAGTAAGTTAAGGTTAATTTGCAGTCTATTGGGTTGTAAAATTACTTACAGAAAGCGATAAAACGAAAGGAACAGTGAAAAATTGTTACACAAACAGAATATTTTCACATAATTTAACAATTTAGTTTTTTTTATATATTTATTCTTGCTTAGTGAAATCGGTTGCACCAGACCAGAATGCAGCAACAGATTCAGCAGCGATTGGCGGAATCAGCGTGGTTCACCCAACATACCCAGACAGGCATTTCTTACACAGGCAGTTGCTGTACTGCTTGGCCATCGCCTCCAGTGTGCGCGGCGGAATGGCTACTTCCCTACACCAGCAATTATCGTCATTGTAACACAGCAACGGTGAACCGCACTTTCCGCATTTTTTCTCAAATGATTCTTCGGTTTCAACAAAGGAAGAGGCAACCGTCCCACCCACCGGTGGATGGAGTTTTCGTACGCGAACCTTGAGGTACTGTATTCCGGCAAACTGAAATTTCAGGGCAGATGCAATGGACTCTGACAAGGTTTCAAGCAGATTGACAGGCTTCTTCATCACAATTTTGCAAATCTGATAGATCGTCTCATAGTTGATGGTGCCACCCAGTTCGTCTTCAGCAGCAGCCGAGCCAAAATGCGTCCGGATGTAGACATCGACCACAAAGTCGTTACCGAGCAGCCGCTCCTCTTCGTAATACCCGTGAAAGGCATGAAAGGCCATTCCCTCAATTGCAACCAATCCCATTTCTCTGTTTTAAAAAGTGGACAATATTCGTAAAAATCGCGCTAAAAGTAGCAATTTCCTGTCTATGGCCTGCAGACTTAACGCAAAATCAATAAAGAGCGTGTTGCAATTTGAATTTTGCTGCAATTATGAAAAAACAGCGGATTGAAACAGCAAAGCAAGATTTTTACTAAAAAAAGGGCAATATTTATCCGTATCCGGCAGTTTTTAGTGCTACTTTTTCATACTTTTGGGCAATCAAATTGCCATTTTTTTCGGCGCTTTTTCTGGTGTTTTTACTTTACATGATGTCAACCCGCTCTATATTCCTCTCGTGCTTTTTTTTGTCCATCCCTTTGTTTGCAGTTGCGCAAAACATTGACATGGAAATCGGACAGTGGAAATCTTACCTGCCCTACCAGAATGCCCGCTGTGTTACACAAAGCCAGCAGGAAATTTTCATTTCCACAGATTTTTCCGTGATGGCTATCGACAAGGAAGACCAGTCACAGCGGTTCCTCTCAAAGGTGGAGGGACTCAGCGATGCTGGAGTACAGCTCATCAAATACAACAAATTCAGCAAAGTACTCCTGATAGCCTATTCCAATAGCAATATCGACCTGGTGGATGATAAGGGGAATGTCATCAATGTACGTGACATCGTGGACAACATCAACATCATCGGCGATAAAAATATCTATGATGTCTGTATTGCAGACGCCGCTACCGCCTATCTGGCCTGCGGCTTTGGGGTCCTGAAACTCAATATGCTCAGGGGTGAATTCGAGTACACGACATTTACCAACAGCAAAGTAAACAGCGTTTATCTCTGGAATTCAGGCATTTTTGCCGCAACTGAAAAAGGGATTTTCCGCGTTTCTGATGATGATTCAGTGAATCATGCAGATTTCAGGTTATGGCAACCCTTCGGAAAAAATCTGTGCCGGGATTCCGTTTTCAACTCCAGAAGCATTTCGGTTTTCAAAAATGTGCTTTATTTTGACGTAAAAGACACGCTTTTCTCCTTTGACGGACAGCGCTACAAAAAGGAACTGTTCGTACCCGGCAATTATTTCAGTTTTCTCAACCCTGACGGTAAAAAACTACTCATCGGTTCGTGGAAAGTGCAGCCCGGAGGAGGCAACTGGGGCGGGAAATTGTTTTACATCGATGAAAACGGCTCGCTGGCAGAGGTCAACAATGCCTCTGGTTGCATCAACGATGTGTACAACGCGCTGGAAGATGAAAAAGGGCAAATCTGGATTGCTGATGTTGGACTCGGAACCAGGTACCTGGAAACGGTCAACGGAACCTGCAGAGGCGTCTCCACCAATTCGCCTTTCTCCCACACCATTGAGCAATTGGAATTTGAAGGAGACAAAATCTGGATTGCCTCCGGTGGATACACCACTTCCAACACCTACAATGGCAACCCCAATGGTTATTACCACTACATCGACGGTAAATGGGGCTACAAAAACCGCATCAACGATGCCACCATGCGCGATGGTTATCTGTACAATATACACAGCGTCACATCCGTTGCCGTAAATGCTGCCCTGAAAAAAAGATACATTGGCTCGTTCTGGGGTGGTTTGCTGGAAGTTGATGATGACGGCAATATTCTCAAGCACTACACTTCCAAAAACTCAACCCTTCAAGCGGCAATTGGCGACCCCAACTCCACCCGTGTTGGCGGTATCGCTTTCGATAAAAAAGGAACACTTTGGGTCAGCAACAACTCCGCGCAAAGTCCTATTTCAGCACTTACCTCCGATGGAAAATGGCACCGGATGGGAAGCAATCTGTCAAATGCACAAATCTACAAGGTAACTGTTGACCCGGTTACCGGCTACAAATGGTTTGCCATTGGAAAGGGAAATGCCAGTATCATCGTTTTTGACGAGGGCAAAAACATCGATGACGAAAGCGATGACCGGAGCATTGTGCTGAACAGCTCAAACACCCAGATGCCGGGTAGCAAGGTCAACTGGATCGAACCCGACCTCGATGGAAAAATGTGGGTGGCTACCGATGATGGCGTTATCTGGTTTTCCTGCGGCAGCAGTATTTTTGACAAAGCAAATAAATCGGGAATCTGCAATGGCTCGCTGCCTACAACAGTCGTGGACGGCATTCCGGAATCTCTGCTCAAATACAACAATGTCAACACCATTGCAGTTGATGGCGCAAATCGCAAGTGGTTCGGCACCTCCAACGGGCTGTTTATACAATCTGAGGATGGAAAAACCCAGATTGCTTACTACGACAAAGCCAATAGTCCGCTATTCGACAACAACATCATCGGTATTGCCATCAATGACCGGACAGGTGAGGTTTTGATTGCGACCAACAAGGGCTTGCAGTCGCTGCGTGGAGAAGCACTGGCGGGCACCGACATCCACAGCGATGTGGTGGTCTACCCCAATCCGGTGCGCCCTGATTTTGACGGACTCATCGCCATCAAAGGACTTGCGCTGGATTCAAATGTTAAAATAACTGATGTCAACGGGCGATTGGTGTACGAAACCACAGCCCTTGGTGGTCAGGCGGTGTGGAATGGTCGCGATTACAATGGTAACAATGTCGCGAAGGGCGTATACCTGATTTTCAGTGCATTTACAAAAGATCTGGATTACCCTAATGAAGCGGTGGCAAAGGTTTTGATGATGCGCTGATTACGATTTCTTGTTTACCAGAAATCTACCCAGCAACTTGTTTCCCGAACGCAGCGCCACGACGTATTTCCCCGAAGGAACCTTATCAAAGCGGATGATTTCCGTGTTTTTTCCCGCAGGCAACTTTGGGATGACCAGACTATAGATTTCATCCATATTCAGCTGATGCACCCTTACTTTTACATCTCCCGCTTGGGGTAGATTGAAAGAAACCTCAAGATTCCCGTACTCCGCAGTTAATTTCGGAAGGGTTTCCACGTTGACCGTTTCCGGTTTTTCAAATGCCATCAAACCTGCATTTACAGGCGCGTTTCCGGCAATGGTGACCACAGCCCCTT
>CANHEE010000086.1 GCA_947459655.1 Lewinellaceae bacterium | reverse complement strand
ATATCTGATTATCTGATTATTGTAAACATAAAGTAGACACACCCAACTCCCACCTTTCTACATATTAATTTTTTTTGGTATATCATTTGCATTGTAAAAGCAGGAAGTTTTGCTTTGCCCGAATTCCAGCTAAAACAGAATTTCCTTCAGCGCAAAAGGTTTTTTTGAAAACACATCAAAACACCACAGCTGCTGATGATTCATTTATATAATTAATGAACAACACATTGCAAACATCAACTAAATCAATTATCATGTCATCAACACTTTCAAAACTTACAGGCATTTGCAGTTTTCTGCTCCTCTTTGCTATTTCAAAGACGAATGCCCAGATGCAGGACTGCAACGCTCCCAGCGTTTCGATGTCTTGCAACAATATTGTGAATTTGTCTTTGGGCGTATCCTGCACGCAGTCAGTCCTGCCTCAGGATGTGCTTACTACAAACAGCTTTAGTTGCTACAACAATTTTGAAGTAAACATTCAGAACACCAGCCTGGGTAATACCGTTGGGCCTGATCAGGTGGGCAAAACCTATGATGTCAAGGTAACCCACACCATCTCGGGAAATTTTTGCATGAGCGTTTTGAAAGTTGAGGACAAAACAGCACCGATTATTCAATGCAGCACGCAACCATTCAATATCGCATGCAGCAACCCCAATTTTAAAATATCGTACGGCACCACAGTCGCATTTGATAATATCCCCGGCAATAGCATCCCTGACGTAGATGTGATGATGCCGAATCGCCCCATTGTCATTGAAAATTGTAACGGGTATACTTTGTCTTATAGCGACAATGTCCAGAATTTAGACTGTAGTACCAGCAACGGACTGATTGCTATTGTAACCAGAAACTGGAGAGCGGTTGACGCTCAGGGCAATAGTTCCGCTTGCTCAGACGTGTATTATATCTTTCCTGAAACACTTCAGAATGTCCTTATGCCCGTCGATGTAGTGCTTGACTGTGGTGAAACATATGCTTTAGACCAGGCTGGTAATCCTGCTCCTTCGAAAACAGGTTACCCGACACTGAATGGCGTTGCACTTGATGGCATAATTGTAAGCCCGTGCCAGATTACAGTAAGCTATTCAGACCAAAGAACAACTTCTGCCTGTGCAGGTTACACTGTGATCCGCAAATGGACCGTGACCAACTGGTGTCAGAACAACAACGGAAATTATGGACCGATTACAAGACAAGTCAACCAGCTGATTCACATCAAGGATACCAAAAAACCGGTTTTCACCGGCTGGACAATTAACAGCACACTGACTACTGATAACAACTCCTGCTTCCGCAGCACATTTGCTCCGCTTCCGCCGCAGGCTGTTGACAATTGCGACAGCAAACTTGATTTTTCATACGAACTTTATAATGCAGCAGGCACGATGCTCATCTCCAAAGGGAGCGTGTTGAAAAACATACCAAGAGGCAATTACAAACTCACTGCAAATGCCACAGATGACTGTGGGAACACTGCAAGCACAACAGTTGATCTGGAGGTAAAAGACCTGATTCCACCAGTTGCTGCTTGCGACGCGAATACAAAGGTTAGTCTTCGTACAGACGGAACGAGCGTTGTCAATGCGACGACTTTCAACAATGGAAGCTACGACAACTGCTGCATCGATACATCACTTTTTCAGGTAAAAAGAATGTCTGAAGACGATAGTCAGTTCAGGAAATTTATGCGCTTTTCCTGTGCAGATGCCACTGTGCAGGTTGTGCTAAAGGTATACGACTGCAATGGCAACAGCAATACCTGTATGGTAAATGCGGTAGTAGAAGATAAAATTCGACCGGTAATCTTTGTTGAAAGCAGCCAGACTCCTGTATTGTGTGGCGGTGAAACAAATGCGAGAAAATGGCTCGATGAGCACAAACCTGAATTGAAAACTCTGGGTGATTTCCCTACAGCTACCAATCCGGGTTACTACGACAACTGTTCAGCCACCTCAACCTATGAGGATCTTGTCGGAATCGATCAATGCAGCAGAGGTAATATTAAAAGGGTATGGACAGTAACCGATGCAAGTGGAAACACAGTCACAGCGATTCAAATGGTGTTTGTTGAAAACAAGTCGCTTTACACTGTAAGTTACCCGAAAGATGTCACCATCAACTGCGAAAGCAACAACATAGACCTCAGTCCTGCCGCTTTGGGCTCTCCTGTAATTACGCAGGATCCGAGCAGCTGTGCGATTATTTCTACAACTTACGAAGACAAACTAATTGGAAGTGGGACATGCCGAAAAATAAACCGCATCTGGAAGGTACTGAACTTGTGCTACAGTAGTATGACACCCGCTCCCAACCAGTATGAGACCGGCAATCAGATCATCAACATCATAGACAATGTTGCTCCGGTTATCGGAAGCCCCGAAATCGTCACTACTTATGATGCAAAACAGTGCATCGCTACAAGTGTAGAACTGAAAAAGAATGGATTTACAGATAATTGTGTTCAGAATCTTTCGGTTACCTATATATCAAATATTCCAAATTATGAGGCAGGCTTTGTTCCCGCTACATTAACGAATGTTCCAACAGGTAAGTACAAAATAACCTATAGGGCTTCAGACAACTGCGGAAATTTCAGCACGAAAATGGTAGAACTTGTCGTTAGCGACAATAGAAAACCTGTTGCTGTATGCCACGACAATCTGGCTGTAAGCCTTGGCAATACCGGCCAGGGAATGGTCCTTGCCAAAAATGTGGATGGCGGAAGTTCTGACAATTGCACAGAATACAGCAAGCTAAAATTTAGGATTCAGGTGCCTGCTCCGCCAAAAGGAACAGCTTTTGATCCTACCAAAGCAGATTCAATGTACATTTTCAGGTGCCCAACCACCAGCGGTGATACTGCAGGCATCAGAGTTTATTCGGTGGCACTATGGGTTGGCGACGAAAGCGGAAACTGGGATTTCTGTGAGACCGTTGTCAGTGTTCAAGACAATATGCTGATGTGCCCGCCGATATCAATGATTAAAAGTGTTACGGGAGCCATTGCTACCAATGACAACAAACCGGTGGAAAATGTGCAACTTATGCTCAAGGGTACAATTGAAAAGACTGCAAAGAGCGACATCAACGGAAACTTCATGTTCAATAACATCAGTCCCGGCGGCTATGACTTGATACCAGAAAAAAATGAACTGCCACTGAACGGCGTTTCCACCTACGACCTGATCATGATGTCCAAACATATCCTGGGAATTCAGCCTTTCAACGCAACCAATCAGTTTATTGCGGCAGATATCAACGCAAACGGAGTGATTTCCACGGCAGATGTGGTTGAACTACGCAAGATGATTCTCGGTCTGCAAAGTGATTTCAGCAAAAACAAATCGTGGAGATTTATTGATAAAGGTTCCAACTACTCTGCAACGAATGTTAGCAGCTGGCTGGCAAATCTGCCAAACAAGAAGCAGTTCCTGAATCTTGACAATCCAAAAGCGGACTTTACTGCAATAAAAATCGGTGACCTAAACATGAATGCAAAACCGAATTCTGCACCGACCGGTAGTGGACGCAGTGAGCATACAACCGATATCATTGTAGGACAAGATCACGCCGGAGCCGGTGAACTGGTAACACTGTCATTCAAAGCTGCAGATTCCCGGGATCTTGAAGGTTATCAGCTTGCTTTGAACTACGACAAAGACGCCCTTGAATTGGTGGAAATCCACGGAGACAAAGAAGCATTTGCAGTGCTGCAGGATGGACTGATTACACACAGCCAGATTGGAAAGACGGGAGACAATGAAAGAATATTCGCACTGACATTCAAAGCAAAAAAAGAAGTTGATTTCAATACGGCATTGCAGCTGAATGAAGAGCAATTGGCATCAGAAGCCTATTTTTCAAACGGCGATACCAGGAATCTAACACTCAGATTCAAGACTGCCAGACCGGCGAAAGGTCTTGAACTGTTCCAGAACCAACCAAATCCTTTTACCGGAACCACCACAATAGGATTTGTATTGCCTGAATCAGAACACATTAAACTCAGTATTTCGGACATAAGTGGTCGGATAATCAAAACAATTGAAGGAGATTATCAGGCCGGCTATCAACAAATTGTAATTGATGCAAGCGACTTAAACGGACTTGGTGTATATGCCTACCGCCTGGATGCAGGAAACCGTTCGGTCACGAAAAAGATGGTTATTATAGAATAGATTTTGTTGATGATAATTGTTTTAAGCTGCCATTTCACTTTGAAATGGTGGCTTTTTTTTGCCTAAGCTGTTCACGCAGTCCGACTTTTGCTATCTTTCGGACAGATTATGAATTTGACCAAAGAGACTGAATTTTTCCAGAAAAATCTACTTGCGTGGGCAGCAACCACACCCCGTCCGATGCCCTGGAAAGGAGTGAGGGATCCTTATCGCATCTGGCTATCAGAAATTATTTTGCAGCAAACTCGGGTCGAGCAAGGCAGGGCCTTCTACGAGAGAATTCTTGTTGCCTGTCCTGATGTATTTGCACTGGCAGCACTTCCGGAAGACGAACTAATGAAACTATGGGAAGGCCTTGGATATTATAGCAGGGCCCGAAATCTGCAAAGTGCTGCAAAGTTTATCGCAACCCACTTAAACGGGAAATTTCCCGAAAAATTTGAAGAAATCCTGCAACTGAAAGGAGTTGGGGAATATACTGCCTCCGCTATTGCCTCTTTTGCCTATGATCTTCCGTACGCCGTGCTTGATGGTAATGTATACAGGGTGCTTTCCAGATTTTTCGGCATTGAGACACCTATCGATTCACCTGCCGGAAAAACTCAATTCAGCAAACTCGCCGCTGCGACACTCATCCATTCAGCTCCAGCAAAATACAACCAGGCCATCATGGATTTTGGTGCCCTGCAATGCACTCCCCGCAAACCGGATTGCCCTACTTGTCCGATGCAACAAAAGTGTGCGGCTTTCACTGGCAAAAAAGTGGGTCTGCTGCCTGTAAAGGGTAAGAAACTGGTAAAAAGCAGGCGCTTTTTTCATTATTTTATCTTCAGAAAAGCAGAAAATACATGGATCAGGAAACGCGAGGAAAAGGATATCTGGAAACATCTTTATGAGTTTCCGCTGATAGAGTCCGTCACAAATGGGGAATCACCGGGAGACCTGCTTTTACAGCACGGGGAAAAAATCTTCGCCGGAGCAGATTATGAAACAGCGGAAATAAGAAGCTCGGAAATTTATACCTGGCAACTTACCCACCGAACCATCGAGGTCAGGTTTCATGAACTACTCTTTGTTAACAGTTCTTTAGAACTTGCCGATGATTTTACGCAAATAAAGTTAACAGAATTAAAAAATTACGCATTTCCCCGAGTAATCGATAGGTATTTGAGGGAAAAGAATTATCTTTAACACGGTTTATTTAATATAAACTATGAAAAACAATTTATTAACCATTAAAATTTGCACGAAACCATGTTGAATCGCGTAACATTAATTGGAAACCTAGGGAGAGATCCCGAAATTCGTCGCCTGGAAAGTGGCGTTGCTGTGGCTAAATTTCCCGTTGCCACCAACGAGTACTATAGGGACAAAGAAAACAACTTGCAACAGATCACAGAATGGCATGATGTCGTAGCTTGGCGTTCATTGGCCGAGCAGAGCGAAAAAGTGCTCAAAAAAGGACGTCTTGTGTATATTGAAGGTCGCCTTACGCACCGCAAGTACAAAACCCAGGACGGACAGGATCGCGTTGCAACCGAAATCCTGGCAAGTATGATTAAAGTTCTTGACCGCGAAAAACGAGAAGATGGCAGCCATTTCCCTTCAGATGATGCCCATGCAATGGGCCACAAAACGGGTGGAGGTGGACACATTGAAGAAGTCCCTCCTCCGATAGCTGAAGAGGGCGACGCTTTACCATTCTAAGAACCGCAATTTTGAAATATAATACCATTTTTTGAAGTATCATCAAATGGTATTATATTTGTCCCATCAACAGGGCATTTATAAATGCCCTATCTGCACCATGATGCAGATTTCTTTCACTAAAATACCTCATTTTGGAAGCAGACATACCCCTTTGGTATCATTTCAATTTTCATCATACCCTGCTACTTGATGCAGGAATTTCAACCGGTTATTCCGCTGCATTCATTGTATCACTGCTTACCATTTCAGCTTTTCTGGCCGCATCTGAGGTCGCTTTTTTTTCCCTAACCGACAACGATATAGACAAACTAAAACAAGGTGATGATTCGTCAAGTGCCAGGCACATTCTGCGTCTGGTGGAAATGCCACACACCCTGCTGGCAACCATTCTGATTGCCCACACCATTGTTAACATCGGCATTGTCATCATTTCAGATTTTGTAATCAAAGGCGTTTTTGAAAATAGTGGTATATCACATCACTGGGCAGCCTACATCACAGGACAACTGAGTGTACAGATGCCGGAGGAAGAACTCACAGATACCATTAATTTCCTGGTTACGGTTGTTGGAGTCACCTCGCTGCTGGTACTGTTTGGGGAAATCACACCAAAATTATACGCCAGGAGCAACAATGTCAAACTGGCAAGATTTGCAGCAAGTCCAATCACATACTTGGTAAAAATACTTAGCCCGGTATCGCGATTTTTAGTGCGGTGGACAGATACACTGGAAGAGAAACTTGAACACCGATCGGCCAGTTCAAATATCGCGACCAAAGAAGAATTCGATAAAGCTATTGACCTTACAGTCAACAACGATAAAACCGGAGACCAGGAAGCCAGCTTCCTGAAAAACATCATCAACTTTGGAGATGTTGAAGTGCAGCAAATCATGTGTCCCCGGAAAAATATTGTAGGTATCGACACAATAGAAACCTACAAGGATGTTCTTGCTCTTGTCAAGCGCTCGGGTTTTTCACGATACCCGGTCTATGAAAACGATCTGGACAACGTCATCGGTATTCTCTACTCCAAAGATCTTCTGGAGCACCTCGATGAAGATGGCTCATTTGTCTGGACAAATCTGGTTGAAAAAGAAGTAGTTTATGTACCGGAGTCAAAAAAGATAGATGACCTGCTGCGATTTTTTCAAAAAGAAAAACAGCATCTTGCCATCGTTGTTGACGAATTCGGAGGCACCTCCGGACTGGTTTCACTTGAGGATATAATGGAACAGATTATCGGGGAAATACACGATGAATCTGATACAGAGAAATTAATCCGTTTTCAGAGAATCGATGACAATAATTACATCTTTGAGGGTGATGCCCTACTGAACGATGTCTGCAGGGCATTGAAAATAGATTACGATAAATTCACGGAAGTCCGCGGAGATGCCAATGCGCTTGCGGGTCTTGTTCTTGAAAAAACGGGAGTGATACCCAAAAAAGATACTGAAATAGAAATTCTGAACTACAAAATCAAGGTGCTCTCGGTCAATAAAAGGAGAATCGAAAAAGTTCAGTTCACCATCGTTCAGCCGTCTTGATAAAAGCTAGCCCCACTTTTACCGATTTTTACTTAACCAGAATTCAAACTGAACTCCTCATTTCTTACGCAAATGTTTGAATTCACACATATAAAAGGGGAAATTAAAGTCTGACCAGGATAGTTAAGAAAATTATTTTCAATAAACAAGGCAGTGCCTATTTTCATAAAAACGTTAGCTTTGCGCCTTGCTTTTACATTATTGCATTTCAATACTGCTCTACCAAAACGATGACAAACAATACAGATCTGGGATTCGTCAATTGTGACATCAGGGATAACATTGCATATATCACTTTCTCGCACCCTTCTCACAATTCACTACCGGGCAAGCTGCTCGCCAGACTCAGCAGCACCATTGAACAAATGGGTTATGAGGAAAATGTCAGACTAATCATTCTGCAGAGTGAAGGCGAAAGAACGTTCTGTGCGGGAGCCAGCTTCGACGAACTTGCGGGAATTACCGATTTTGAAACGGGGAAAAAGTTCTTTCTGGGTTTTGCCAATGTAATCAACGCCATGCGCACCTGCCCTAAAATAATCATAGGTAGAATTCAGGGTAAAGCCATTGGTGGCGGTGTGGGGCTTGCCTGTGCATGTGACTACACCTTTGCCACTACTTTTGCCTCGATAAAGCTAAGTGAGCTTGCAGTAGGCATAGGTCCTTTCGTCATTGGTCCCGCGGTGCAGAGAAAAATGCAACTCTCTGCTTTCAGCCAGATGGCCCTCAACGCAACAGAATTTCAGTCAGCTGAATGGGCACGCGAACGTGGTCTGTATCAGGAATTGTTTGAAGATGCTGCTAAAATGGATACACATATAGCAGCTTTTAGCAAAAAACTGCTCGCATCAAATCCTGAGGCACTCCGCCTATTGAAAAAAGTTTTTTGGGAAGGAACGGATCACTGGGGTGAATTACTCGATGAGAGAGCCGGAATAAGCGGAAAACTTGTATTATCTGACTTCACCAAAAACGCCATTGCTGCGTTCAAGAACAAATGAGAGGAAATTTTGGAAAAATAGTTGTTTTCGGACTGATTGCCGCGATGTCGGTGCCATTTCTCATGAGATTTTCGGGTTGCTTTAAATCTCAACAGAACACTACAGAGCGTGTAGAAACCACTCCTGCAGAATCTATAAAGGTTGACATTCCCGACTTTTCGGTAGATTCAGCCTATACCTATACCGCAAGACAGGTAGCCTTCGGCCCGCGGGTTCCCAACACTACTGCACACAAGGCTTGTAGAGCCTGGCTTGTAAAAAAACTGAAGAGCTTTGGTGCTGAAGTTGAAGAACAGGTGCTATCCGAGAAACACCATAGCGGAAAAATACTCAATGGTGCCAATATCATAGCACGTTTCAACCCAGGAAATCCACGGCGAGTAATGCTGGCCGCACATTGGGATACGCGTGAGGCTGCAGACAAAGATGAAAATCCGGCAAAAAGAAAGACTCCCGCAGATGGTGCCGATGACGGCGCAAGCGGAGTGGGTATTTTACTTGAAATTGCACGGACTTTCAAACAGAAGCCCGGGAACTTAGGCTTGGATATCGTACTTTTTGACCTTGAAGACAATGGAAAAGATGGCGATGGATCTGGGGACACCGAGTCGACCTGGTGCCTGGGGTCGCAATACTGGGCAAAAAACAAAGGCAACTACCAAGCGCGTTTTGGAATTCTGCTTGATATGGTGGGCGCCAAAAATGCTACTTTCCCTAAGGAGGGTTACTCTATGCACTATGCCCCTGAAATTACAGGAAAAATATGGTCTGTTGCGCAGAGGCTCGGACACTCCCGCTTTTTTGTAAATGAAACAGGAGGTGCCATTACAGATGACCATGCCTATGTAAACCAGGTTGGTATACCAATGGTAGACATTATCAACCTTGGTCCGGGCCCGGCAGGAACATTCGGATTTTACCACCATACCCACGATGACAACATGAACGTAATTGACAGGGAGACAATGCATGCCGTTCTTGAAACAGTGCTTACAGTCGTTTTCAGTGAATCTGCTGCTATTCTTTAAAATCACTGCAAAATGTTCACGTTAAGACCTATTCAGGTAAGCGACAACATCAGAATAGCCACAATAATCAGGCAATGTCTGCTTGAGTTCAATGCCGCAAAACCGGGTACGATGTATTTTGACCCTACTCTAGAAACTACCTTTGAATATTTCCAGAAAGAAAGCTGTGCATATTTTGTCGCTGAAACGAATGGAATAATTGTCGGTGGCGGAGGCTATTACCCCACACAGGGCTTGCCTGATGGAATAGTCGAACTGGTCCGACTATATCTTGCACCAGAGGCCAGGGGAAATGGTATAGGAAAATTTATCATCTTGCACTGCGAAGAGGAAGCCAGGTCGGCTGGTTATGAACAGATGTATCTGGAGACTACCCGGGAGTTGAACATTGCCGTGCCACTATATGAAAAACTGGGTTACCGCTACACTGAGCAGGCATTGGGAAACAGCGGTCATTTTGGCTGTGAAATCAGAATGCTAAAAAATCTCTAATTTACCTGTCTTTTGACCATAAAGTAGGTCTCAAACTGGGAACGGATGGTGATGTCCTTGTTCCTGTGATTGTATGAATTGCTCAGTTCCTCATCAACTATTCTAGATTTCACATTATCCAACCACTGTACTTCCATAAAATCACTAATCTGTTTCTTAAGCGCTTCGTCCCTTACCGGAAAGGCGGTTTCAATCCGGAAACTGAGGTTTCGAAGCATCCAGTCGGCCGAGGAAATGTAGGTATCCTGGTTTCCGCCATTGTAAAAGATGAATACCCGCGCGTGTTCCAAAAACCGATCAACAATGCTAATGACCCTGATGCGCTCACTCATCTTGCGAATGCCGGGAACAAGGCAACAAATTCCCCGGACTATAATCCTGACATCCACACCGGCGTTGCTCGCTTCATACAATGCATCAATCATTACCCTGTCCTCCAGACTGTTCATTTTCAGAAAAATTGCAGCTTCTTTACCTGATTTTGCAGCAGCTATTTCTCTTCTGATGTAGCCGAGCAGATTCTCTCGCAGGTTGAACTGTCCGACGAGCAGATGTGCGAAGGATTCCTTTGGCCGCACCTGCGTTTCAAGATATCTGAAAACGCGCGAAACCTCCTCACAAAGTGCTTTTTCAGCCGTGAACATTCCGAAGTCGGAATATATTTTTGCCGTATCCTCGTGAAAATTACCTGAACTGAGGTATGTATATAATTTTGGAGCCCCATCCTCCATTCTTCTGATCTGGGCAATCTTGGCGTGCACCTTTATGCCCGGCATACTGTACTTTACCCGAACGCCAGCCTGCGTAAGTGCCTCTCCCCACACCAGATTGGCCTCCTCATCAAATCGCGCTTTTGCCTCAATGAAAACAAAAACCTGTTTTCCGTTTTGCGCTGCCTCAATCAGGGCATTCATGATTTTGGATCGCTTTGCCACTCTGTATTGCACTACGCTGATGTGGGTTACATCCGGATCTTCAGCGGCCTCCTCAAAAAAGCGGATAACAGACTTGTATGAATGGTAGGGAAAATACAGAAGGTGATCTCGTGCTGCAACCTCCATGAAAAAATCATGGGTTTTGTCCAGTTCTCCGTAAGGCAGTGGAGGCAGCGGCGGGTTTTTCAGATGTGCCATCCCAAAATCAGGAAATTTGAAAAAGTCTGCATTGTTGTGGTAACGCCCCTCCTCCAGAATGTCTTTTTTGTCTATAACAAAAATTTCGGTCAGAAAATCAAGCATCCGCGATGGCATCGTCCGGTCAATGACAAAGCGCGAGGCAGGACCTACGTTGCGCTTGTTCAGACTGCTTTTTATCTTTTCAATGAGGTCACCTGTATACTCATCATCAATGTGTAGTTCAGCATCACGGGTCAGTTTTATAGAGTAGGCATCAACAACATGATATCCCGGAAAAAACCATGCCGCACTCTGCCTTACGAGGTCGTCCAGCATGATGATGTCGTGCTCGCCATTCCGTTCACTTGGTAAAATGATGAATCTGGGTAGGTGATCACTCGGTATTTTCAGAATCGCGTATTCCTCTGTGGAAGGCCGCGTCCTTGCCTGGAGCCTGATGGCGAGGTAGATTTCTCCGTTGACCAGAAAAGGCCTTATTTTATCCTTGACCAATAGAACAGGCTGGACGAATGGAAGCAGATAATTTTGAAAATAATCTTCAAGGTAAATCTGCTGATCAATACTGAGTTCGGTGTTGCGGCGGAGATTTATGCCATTTTTTGCCAGTTCGGGAATAATCTGATCCTCAAACAGACGACTGAATTCCAGCAGGTATTTTTTGACAATCTGCTTGACTTCCCTCAAAATTTCCTTGGGGTCGTATCCAAGCTCCTTTTTAGTTCTCTCACCCGCCCGCAGTACATTTTGATGACTTGCCACCCGTACACGGAAGAACTCTTCCATGTTTGATGAAAATATCGCCAGAAAGCGAATTCTCTCCATCAGGGGCTGGCTTTTGTCTTTAGCCTCCTGTAATACCCTGTAGTTAAACGACAGCCAGCTAATGTCTCTCTCGATGTATTTCTTATTCATAATCGCCTGTCATCAGAACAAACTCATTTGAGCACTGCCACTGCAGTCCGGTTTGCATATGGCCGGAACACGGAGTTCGGCATCAAAAGTACTTCTGATTTCTTCCGTCAAATATAGGGTTAATTCGGGAGCGAGTAAATTGTCGGGTT
>CANHEE010000085.1 GCA_947459655.1 Lewinellaceae bacterium | reverse complement strand
TTTACTACGGCCTTTAGTCGTTCTTCGAATTCGCCTTTGTATTTGGCACCTGCAATCAGGGCAGAAACGTCGAGCGTGAAGATTTTCTTGCTTCGGAGGTTTTCCGGGACATCCTGCTTGACGATGCGCCAGGCAATACCCTCGACCACAGCGGTTTTTCCCACGCCGGGTTCGCCGATGCGGATAGGGTTGTTTTTCTTTTTTCTGGACAGGATGTGCAAAACCCTGCGTATTTCTTCATCTCTGCCGATGATGGGATCCAGTTTGCCGCTTTCTGCCTGCTCATTGAGATTGATGGCGTACTTGTTTAGCGCATTGTACTGGTTTTCAGTACTCTGGTCGGTTACCTTTCGGCCTTTTCTCAGTGCAGTGATAGCTTCTTTGAGCGCTTTTTCAGCGGCGCCATTTTCCCGCAGCAGCTTGGCAGTCTTGTCCGAGCCTGTCGCAATGGCAAGTAACAATACTTCAATCGCAATAAATTCGTCACCCATTTTTTTGGCGTTGTCTCTCGCTCTGCCGATGGCGTTTTGTGCATCGTTGCTGAGATACTGCTTGTCATCACCTGCGACTTTTGGATAAGTTGCCAGAAGTGCGTCCAGTTGTGTCTCCAATATTCCGATGTTGGCACCAGACTTACCCAAGACGAAGGAAGCGACATTGTCGTCTTCGGTCAGTATACCTCTGAGTATGTGTGCGGTGTCAATGATCTGATGTCCCATTGATCTGGCGACTTCCCGTGCCCTGACGATGGCCTCCTGAGATTTGGTTGTGAAATTTTCAAAATTCATATTCTTTGTTTTTCAGTATTAATTATTTTGGGTTTAAGAAAAATCTGTCTGAAAAATGGAACTCAATAATGAATCCAATTCGTTAATCAGGTAATTTTGGCAGAATTATTTGCCGCAGCATGAAAAAATGTCATCAATTTTTGAAAAAAACCTGACTGGAAAGCATTTTGATAGGAGATATGTGCGGGCGCAAGCAGCGCAAAAATGTTCTTAGGGCGGACAACGTTAAATTATCGTTAAGCCAAAAACGCCTCAAATATTAATGACAATTAATCGTTTATTTTAGCATACTTTTAATCATTCAATTACACAACAAACAAACAAATGGATATGAATACCAACGTAAAAAGCTGGCTACCAATGTTTTTTGCAGCCACCCTCGGTGGGCTGGTCACAGTTGGCGGTGTAACCCTTGTGCAGCAATCTCAGGCGAGAAAAAGCGATGCAGAGACCCGCTCCAAATACGTCAATCTTTACACTGAAAACCCCATTGGTCCGGGAGGTGCTCCTGATTTTACGGAGGCAGCGACCAGGACAGTTGATGCTGTGGTGCACATCAAAACGACAGAGAGCGAGGAAAAAGCGATGCGTCAGCAGCGGGAATACCTACGCCAGAATCCATTTGCTCAGTTTTTCGGTGAGGATTTCGGGGCATTTGGAATGCCACAGCCCAAGGCAGGTACCGGATCGGGCGTAATCATCACCAATGATGGCTACATCGTTACCAACAATCACGTGGTGGACTTCGGCGATGAATTTGAGGTTACACTAAATGACAACCGCCAGTTCAAGGCAAAGCTTGTCGGTCGTGCCGCAGAAGTTGACCTGGCTGTACTTAAAATTGATGCGGATGACCTGAAGCCTATCCAGTACGGAAACTCTGACCAAACAAAAGTCGGACAGTGGGTGCTCGCCGTAGGGAATCCGTTTGAACTGAACTCGACCGTTACTGCGGGAATCATCAGTGCCAAAGGCCGTGGACTCAGCAGGGGAAAATTGGAATCCTACATACAGACCGATGCACCAGTGAATCCGGGCAACAGCGGTGGCGCACTCGTGGATGCAGGATCGGGCAAACTGATTGGAATCAATACAGCCATCGTTACCCACACCGGCTCGTACGAGGGGTACTCGTTTGCCATTCCGGTAAATCTGGTTACAAAGGTGGTAGACGACATCATCAAATTTGGTTCATACCAGAGAGGTTACCTGGGTGTTCAGATAGAAGATCTTGACAACGACTACGCCAACGAACTTGAAGTTAATGTCACCAAAGGCGTTGTGGTTACCGGTTTCACTCCGCGGAGTGCTGCACAAACTGCGGGCGTACAGGCAAACGACGTTATCGTCAAGGTCAATGGACAGGATGTGAAAAATGGCAATGAGCTAACGGAAAAAGTGGGAACCGCCAAAGTCGGCGATGTGGTTACTCTTACGGTGGTGAGGGGAAGTGAAAGAAAGGATATCGCCGTCAAACTAAAGGCGCAGCCATCACCTGAAAGAATCAGAAAAAATTAATTCATCATTTTATTGTTTGTCCCGGTTTCAGTTTCTGGAACCGGGATTTTTTTGGTTTCTCACAACCGGGCATAAAAAAAGGCCTCCGTTATGGAAGCCTTGGTGGGCGTTGAAGGATTCGAACCTCCGACCCTCTGCTTGTAAGGCAGATGCTCTGAACCAACTGAGCTAAACGCCCCTTTTGTACTCACAAATGTACGCTTTCGTCAAATGCGGTGCAAAGATGAATCATCTTTCTGAATTATGCAAGGGTCATTGGAAAAAAAATCAAAAATAATTTCGGTCATCCGAAGCGGTTGTTTTTTGCGTAAATTAACTGAGAGAACTACGATATCCTTGTGTTGTCGGTGGCCTCTTTGCACCATAAATTTTACCATACTATTGACATTAGGTGCTAAAAGTTTATACATTTGCACTCGTTCACCCCAAATAACCACGTTTTTTGGTTGATTTTTCACCATTTTCAGGTGTTCAGGCTCCAAAAAATCATTTTTCTCATGAAAAACAAAAAAAGTCTTAATCCGATATATGGCTAAAAACCTCCTCATCGTCGAGTCGCCTGCAAAAGCAAAAACAATAGAAAAATTCCTAGGTAGCGACTTTTTAGTGCGCTCCAGCTATGGCCACGTGCGCGACCTTGCCAAAGAGGACATGAGTGTGGATATCGACCACGGTTTTGCACCCAGGTATGCGGTATCTCCGGACAAAATCAAGGTTGTCAATGAACTTAGGCGCCTTTCAGGAGAGGTGGAAGATGTGTGGTTGGCAACGGATGAGGATCGCGAGGGAGAAGCTATCTCGTGGCACCTTTGCGAGGTGCTTGGATTGAATCCAAAAATAACCAAGCGCATTGTTTTTCACGAAATCACCAAAACTGCCATTCAGAAGGCGGTGGCAAATCCAAGGCTGGTAGACCTCAATCTGGTCTATGCCCAGCAGGCAAGAAGGATCCTTGATCGACTAGTGGGTTTTGAAATTTCCCCAATCTTATGGAGAAAACTCAGTAAGAACAGCCTCTCCGCAGGTAGGGTACAGTCAGTTGCTGTAAAACTCATCGTAGAGCGCGAGCGAGAAATTCAGCGCTTTAACTCAAAGCCCTATTTCAAAATAACTGCCCAGTTTGATGTCAAAAACGAGCAGGGCAAAAATGTTTTGCTGAAATCTGAGTTGGCGGATAAATACGAGGTGGAATCTGATGCCATGCGTTTTCTGCAGCAATGCACCCCGGCATCCTACACTATAGAAAATATAGAAGTAAAGCCCGCAAGACGCAAACCGGCGCCACCTTTCACTACTTCCACTCTCCAGCAGGAAGCGAGTCGCAAGCTGGGTTTTTCGGTAAACCGCACTATGTCTTGCGCACAGAAATTGTACGAGCAGGGTTTTATCACCTACATGCGTACCGACTCAACCAATCTGAGCGATACCGCCGTGCACGCCATGGCAAGTGAAATAGAAAAGAGCTATGGAAAGGCCTATGTACACACCAGAATGTACAAGACCAACAAGCCCGGAGCACAGGAAGCGCACGAGGCCATACGCCCAACCTACATGGACAAGCGTACTGCCGAAGGCGACAGCGATATGAAGAGGCTCTACGACCTCATCTGGAAAAGATCCATCGCGTCGCAAATGGCTGATGCTGAACTGGAGCGGACGCATGTGAGCATTGGCATTTCCACCATTCAGAATGCAAAATTACAGGCGACTGGAGAGGTCATCAAGTTTGACGGATTCCTGAAAGTATATCTTGAAGGCAAGGACGATGAGGAAGACAATGAAGTAAGCGGAATGCTGCCGCCGCTGAAAGTGGGGCAGGTACTCGACTTGAATGAAATGCTTGCCACCGAGAAATTCACGCGCCCACCGGCCCGTTTCACAGAGGCTACGCTTGTAAAACAGCTTGAGGAATTGGGCATCGGAAGGCCTTCAACCTACGCACCGACGATCTCCAAAATTATGGAAGAGGGTCGCGGTTATGTGATCAAAGAGAACAGAGAGGGTGCTATTCGGACCTTCAACGTGCTGTCGCTGAGAAACGGACAAATCAATAAGAAAGTGGACAAGGAAACCACGGGGGCGACCAAAAATACCCTTGCGGCCACCGATATGGGTACACTGGTCGTAGATTTTCTGGATCAGCATTTTGAGCACATCATGAACTACGGCTTCACCGCCGATGTGGAAAAGCAATTTGACGATATTGCCGAGGGCAAGAAGCAGTGGCAGGAAATGCTTCGCAAATTTTACCATCCTTTCCACGAAAATGTGGAAGAGACCATAAAAAATGCCGACAGGGTTACCGGAGAAAGAATGCTGGGCAAGGATCCTGAAACAGGAAGAAGTGTACTTGTACGCCTTTCCCGCAACGGACCGGTGGTTCAGATCGGAACCCCGGAAGAACTTGGTGAAGAAAAACCTAAATACGCCAACCTGAAAGCAGGGCAGCGGATGGAAACCATAGAGCTGGAAGATGCGCTGAAATTGTTCGGGCTGCCACGCACACTTGGAACACACGGCGACCAGGAAATTACGGTAGGTGCAGGTAGGTACGGTCCTTATGTCAAATACAACGAAACATTCATCTCCATACCAAGGACAGAAGACCCCATGACCATCACGCTTGCGCGTGCGGTCGAACTCATTCAAGAAAAGCTGGAAGCAGATGCCCCGGTGACGCTCTATGAAGGTAAACCAATCACCAAGGGAAAAGGCAGGTTTGGACCGTTTATCAAGTGGAACGACCTTTATGTGAATGTGCCTGCAAAAATCAATTTTGCGAACATCAGTCCTGAAGAATGCGTGCAGCTGCTGCAGGCCAAGATTGAGAAGGAATCCAATAGGTTTATTCAGCACTTCCCATCAGAGGGAATCAGCGTTGAAAATGGCCGTTGGGGGCCGTTCATCCGTTACGGAAGGGAAAATATCACCATGAAAAAAGAGGACAAAAGAATGACTGCCGAAGAGGCGGCACTGCTGTCTCTCGATGAACTTAAAAAGATGATCAAATTGGAAATTCCGGATGCTTTTGAGCCCAAAGCCAAAGGAGCGAAGGGAGCCAAGGCAGCGGCGAAGCCAAAAAAGCCGAAGTCGGGTAAAAAATGAGACTAAAATATTTTCAGGGGTCGGTTACCATCGTAACCGGCCCTTTTGTTTTATATCCTTTAAACATCGAGAACTTTAACATAAAAATTTCGGTTTTTTTGTTTAGTTTTACATTCGCTTGCTGCCTGTTCGGTTAAACAAAATCCGGGAAGTGGTGTTTCTAACGTTGATTTTCCCATACTTACATTATTTCACGAATGCCGAATCAGAAAAAAGTAATTGTCATTGGCGCCGGATTTTCAGGACTCAGTTGTGCGACACATCTCGCCCAGCAGGGTTATGATGTGACCATTCTGGAAAAAAACGACAGTCCGGGAGGCCGTGCTAGACAATTCAAGGCTGAAGGCTTCACTTTTGACATGGGTCCGAGCTGGTACTGGATGCCCGATGTTTTTGAACGTTATTTCGAGGATTTCGGCAAGAAGCGTTCAGATTACTACGACCTCGTCCGTCTGGATCCTTCTTATTCTGTTTTTTTCGGTGAAAATGACGTTTGGAATATCCCGGCGAAAATGTCTGAGCTGGAAGATTTCTTTGAAAAAGTAGAACCGGGAAGTGCCGCACATCTACGGGAATTCCTGAAAGAGGCGGAATACAAGTACACTGCGGGAATTGGTGATTTTGTGATGAAACCAAGCCAGAGCATCGCAGAATTCATGGACCTCCGATTGCTCATGAGTCTGTTCCGCCTGGATATGTTCACCTCTATGGCAACGCATTTGCGGAAGCGGTTCAAAAATCCAAAACTGCTGAAATTGCTGGAATTTCCGGTTTTGTTTCTGGGTGCGACAGCTGCGAAAACGCCTGCCCTTTACAGCATGCTCAATCACGCCGACATCAACCTCGGTACATGGTATCCGCCGGGGGGGATGTATGAGATCATCAGGGCAATGGAAAAACTGGCACTGGAAAAAGGCGTGAAAATTAGGTACAGCAGCGAGGTGAACGGGGTAACAGTCGGGGCAGATAACTCCATCAGCACCGTATCAACAGCCGCGGATAATTTTCCGGCGGATGTGGTTATTGCGGGTGCCGACTACCAGTTTATCGACCAGCAGGTCTTGCCGGAAAAATACAGGCATTACTCCGCAGAATACTGGAACAAGCGCGTAATGGCACCCTCCTGTCTGCTATTTTACCTCGGGTTGAACAAAAAACTGGATAATTTACACCACCATAGTCTTTTCTTTGACGAGGACTTTGATGTGCATACCCACGAGATTTACGAAGATCCCAAAATGCCTTCGAGTCCCCTGTTTTATGTCTGTGCCCCATCGGTGACCGACCCCACGGTGGCACCGGAAAACTGTGAGAACATCTTTGTACTCATACCGCTGGCACCCGGACTAGACGATCCGGATGATGGCTGGCGAGACAAATACTATGAAATGGTCATGGAGCGAATGGAAAAGCTGACCGGCCAGTCCATTAGAGACGCGGTCATCTACAAACGCTCTTATGCGCTGCGGGATTTCAAAAGTGACTATCATGCATTCAAGGGCAATGCCTATGGTCTTGCCAACACCTTGATGCAGACGGCATTTTTGAAACCCAAAATAAAAAACAAGCATCTGAAAAACTTATATTACACCGGGCAGTTGACTGTTCCCGGGCCGGGGATGCCGCCGTCGCTTATTTCAGGCAAGGTCGCAGCGGGTCTGGTAATGAAGGAACACGCTCAATAGTTCGAAAATTAAAATGAAGATTGTATGCAAATGGACACTTTATACAACAAGACCTGCGCTGAATGCAGCCAGCTGATAACGAAGCGCTACAGCACTTCCTTTTCGCTGGGCATCCGCCTGTTTGAGAAGCGTTTGAGGGCGCCCATCTGCTCCATCTACGGTTTTGTGCGTTTTGCAGATGAAATCGTGGATACTTTCCATGGGTTCGAGAAGCCGGCTCTCCTGAATCGCTTCAGGGAGGATACTTACCGCGCCATTGAAGAAAAAATCAGTCTGAATCCGGTGTTGCACGCCTTTCAGGAGGTGGTGCACCGCTATTCCATCGAAATGGAGTTGATTGATGCTTTCCTCGATAGCATGGAAATGGATCTGCATTTTTCGAAGTATGAAGACAGTTTGTACAAAAAATATATTTACGGCTCGGCTGAGGTGGTTGGACTGATGTGTCTGCGCGTGTTCACTGACGGAAACGATGCTGACTACAACAGGTTGAAAGCATCTGCCCAGGCGCTGGGTTCGGCATTCCAGAAAATCAATTTTCTGCGGGACATCAAGAGCGATTTTGACGAGCGGGGACGCACATATTTCCCGGGCATCGATTACAGCAATTTTACCGATAAGCAAAAAAAGGAAATTGAGCAGGATATCCTAAGCGATTTTGAGCATGGTTACCAAGGCATCGTCAGGTTGCCGGTGTCTGCCAGACTAGGCGTTTATTTGGCCTATAAATACTACCTGAATCTGTTTTACAAAATCAGAAGGTCGCCGGCAAGTGCGGTAAAGGAGAAGCGGATACGCATCAACAACCACTTCAAGGTCTTTTTGTTGTTCAGATCGGCACTGCGCCACAGTCTGAACATGCTATGAAAAGTGTCTTAAATTAATTACAAAAACAAAATAAATAGCGTTTAAAATGACGATTTTGACTTATGCACTGATCACCATGGCAGCCTTTGCCGGAATGGAGTTTATGGCATGGTTTACACACAAGTATGTCATGCATGGTTTTCTATGGAAATGGCATGAAGATCACCACAATCCTGCGTTAAAAGAGGGTTTTTTTGAGAAAAACGATCGTTTTTTTCTCGTTTATGCGATACCGAGCTGCTTTTGCTATGTATTCGGCTCGGCAACGGAGCATTTTTGGGTGTTTTTCATCGGGGTGGGCATTTCGTTGTATGGTCTTGCCTACTTTCTGATTCACGATGTGTACGTTCATCGCCGTTTTAGTTGGTTCAGGCACCTGGATTCTGATTATTCCAGGGCTGTGCTGAGGGCTCATGGAGCGCACCATGCAAAGCAGGGCAAAGAAGACGGGGAGTCGTTTGGTCTGCTGGTTGTTTCTCCTAAGTACTATAAAAGAAAAAAGCAGTCAGAATAGAAATGGCGGTCTTCCGATGAGAAGGCCGCCATTTTTTATCACTGTAAATCAATTTACCCGCACTCTTTTGCGCATATCCTTGGGAAACAAATTTGAGTTGCCCTTTTTTGAGCCGAAGTTGCCTTTTCTGTCCATTTTTGCATTGGCGTTTTCGGCCGGACAGCCGTAACCCGTACTGCAGGAATTCAGCAGCAGACTGGTCAACACCAGTGCGCTGAGCAACAGCAGAAATTTTGATTGCTTTTTCATCAGATAACCAGTTAAACGTCAAACAATATTGCAAAACTAAATCCAATCCGCCACATTGTCAAATTAATTGATTGCTTTGGCTGGAATTGATTCTGCTTGCGGGTTGAATTTTCCCTGAAACGCTATCTTTGCAGCCATCATTGCCGATATTTTGAAAAAAATCCGCCACATTTTTGCAATTGTTATCCTGATCCTTTCGGGCAGCTCCGCTGAGGTATTTGCGCAAAGCGATACGCTGAAGGTATTTCCTGCCCTGGAAATATCGTCTTTCCGACCCGGACAGTTTGCGACCGGACAGGTAAGGATGGAATCAGATGCCGCTACGTTAAAACTAGTCGGACAACAGGGTCTGCAGGAATTTTTGCAAACAGCTACTCCTTTGAGTTTCCGAACCTACGGTACGGGCATCAGTTCAGTTTCTGCGCGCGGGACAGGCTCCAGTCACACCGCCCTGCTGTGGAACGGCATCAATATCCAGAACACCTTGTCGGGAATTGTGGATTTGCCCCTTTTTGAGACTGCCGGAGCCGACCGAATCAGTGTAAAATATGGTGCTTCAACGGCACTATTCGGATCGGGTGCCATTGGGGCCACCATTATTTGCGACAATGAAAAGCCGCAAGAACGCGGTCTGCATTTCAGTGTGAACGCCGGGGCAGGGAGTTTCGGGTACCGGCAGACAAGCACAGAAATGAAGGCAGTAGGGCGCAGGGTTGCTTCAGAAACCAGGGTTTCTACCCAATTTGCGGACAACGATTTTTCCTTCCGAAACGATACCGAGTTGGGAGCGCCGCTGCAAAAGGCTGTCAATGCATCTTATAAAAGAGCTAATTTTTCACAGCATCTGTTTTTCGACCTTAAAAAAGGGCAGTTTATAAAAGTCCATTTTTGGCATTCGCAAAACAAACGAGCGCTGATGCCTTCGCTGACCAGCGCAGACGACAATGCGTTGCTGAGAGACACCTCTACAAGAGTAGTCGCAGAGTGGTCGGTATTTCGCGAGAGGAGCATTTTCAAACTCCGCACCTATTTCGCAAGCGACAATAATGTGTACACTGCTGATGCCGTGGACCACAGCAGCAACAAGCTGCGGACATTTGTTTCTGAAGCAGAGATGAACCGCGATTTTGGCAAAAACATGCACAGCCGTCTGGCCCTGAATTATACCAAAGAACAAACATTGAGTACCAATTTTTCCGCCAACCACGGTCGCGACAGGTTGGCTTTGCTGCTCAATCAGACCTTTACCGCAAGGGGAGTAGCTGATTTTTCCATTAACCTTCGCCAGGAGTTGTATGACGGCATCCTAAGTCCCTTCACCTTCAGCACCGGAGCCGAGCGCAGACTAAATGCGCGGTGGAAACTGCGTGCAGCGGTATCCAGGGTGTACAACTTGCCGGCGCTAAACGACCTGTACTGGGACAGGCTGGGAAATCCGGATTTGCGTGCAGAGAAGGGATGGTCTTCGGAAGCCGGGTTGAATGTTTTGCTAATAAAAGATAGCAAACAAGCGTTCGCCATCGATCTCACCGCCTACCGTATCAATCTCAAAAACAGGATATTGTGGTATCCCGTCGGGGGCATCTGGCGCCCAGGCAACCTCAATGAAATGCATACCACGGGTCTGGAATTTTTCGGAAAATACAGCCGAAAGGCCGGTGACTGGAACTTTAGCGTCAATCCACAGTACCAGCTGGCACTATCGCGGGGAGACGAGGGGAAACAGCTGATTTATGTACCCGTTCACAACGGAACGTTGGCGCTCTGTGCAAGTTATCGCCACTTTTCTGTAATCTGGCATCAGGTTGCTTCCAGCCGCCGGTACATGAGCAGTGACCACAGTACCTGGACAAAAGGGTTTACGCTTTCAGGACTGAGTACAACGTACACGGCAAAACTCGGTGGAACGCAGGTTTCGCTCTCCGCGCGGGCGATGAATCTGTTCAACAGCGCTTATCAGGTGATACAATACTTCCCCAATCCGGGTAGAAATTTCAGAGCAGATTTGACCTTACAATTCTGATATGCGCCACTATTGTTCAAAATGCGGAAAAAAGTGCGTTGAAATCGGCTGCGATTGTCAGTCGCAATTGGCGGATAGAGAACAGCCCGACCATTACATGGAGGGTGGTCGCATGGTATTCACGGCGGCTTTTCTACTGAAACGGGGTTATTGCTGCAAGAGCGGCTGTCGCCACTGTCCGTACGGTTATAAAAAACAGCTGCATTGATTTTTACGGAAATGCCCCAGTTGAACTTTTTTTGATTTGATTTGTCAGATATTGGAACCATAAAAATCTTATATGATGAACCGACCATGGCTTAAGAATTACCCACCTG
The DNA here is from genome assembly GCA_947459655.1 of Lewinellaceae bacterium. GTDB lineage: Bacteria > Bacteroidota > Bacteroidia > Chitinophagales > Saprospiraceae > CANHEE01. The sequence goes on along the minus strand of CANHEE010000085.1, from coordinate 1,248 downwards.
GCATACCTGCCGAAATCAACGCTGACCAGTACCACAACCTGTGGCAGATGATTGAAGAGACCCTCCACAAGTACAGTTCACTTACTGCTTTTTCCTGCATGGGCAAGTCTTTGACTTTTGCGGAAATAAACCAAAAATCGCTGGCGATGGCTGCTTTTCTGCAATCGAAAGGACTTAAGCGCGGCGACAAGGTGGCCATTATGATGCCGAATCTATTGCAGTATCCCATTGCGTTGTTCGCCTGTCTGCGTGCGGGTCTGGTTGTCGTCAACACCAATCCGCTGTACACGCCTCGCGAGATGCGACACCAGTTTGCCGATTCCGATGCCACGGCCATCATCATTTGCGAGAATTTTGCCTCGCATTTGCAGGAGGTGCTTCCCGATACCAAAATAAAAACGGTGGTGGTGACCAGTATCGGTGAGCTGCTCGGTTTGAAGGGCCTGATGGTCAATTTTGTGGTGCGCAAAGTGAAAAAAATGGTTCCGGCCTTTTCAATTCCGGGTGCGATATCTTTCAGTGATGCCCTGAAGGAAGGGAAAAAGCACACGCTGGCTCCGTTGCAGTCTGACCCCGAAGATGTGATCATACTGCAATATACCGGCGGCACCACCGGTGTATCAAAAGGTGCGATGTTGACCAACCGCAATCTGGTGGCGAACATGTTGCAGAATCGGGCCATCATGATGCCCTATCTGAAGGAGGCGGAAGGGACGGCGCTGTGTTGTCTGCCGCTTTACCATATTTTCGCTTTCACGGTCAACTGTCTGACGCTGATGGGTGCCGGTATCGAGAACATACTGGTGACGAATGCCCGCGACATAGAATCGGTCGCGAAGGAATTCAAAAACAACAGAATCACCGTATTTACGGGAGTGAATACCCTTTTCAATGCTTTGCTGAACAACCCCACATTTCAATCGGCTGATTTCAAGAGTCTGAAGATAACCGTTGGTGGTGCCATGGCCGTGCAGCGCGCTGTCGCCGAGCGCTGGAAGGAAGTGACCGGATGCGTACTGGCAGAGGGTTACGGTCTGACGGAATCTTCGCCGGTGGCCAGTTGCAATCCGCTGGATGGTTCGGGAAAGATTGGTACCATTGGGTTGCCGGTGCCGTCGACAGATTTTCGGATCATGTCTGAAGAGGGCCAGGTGCTTGGCTTTGAGGAGACCGGAGAAATCCAGATCAAGGGGCCACAGGTGATGAAGGGCTACTACAAAAAGCCGGAGGATACGGCGCGGAGCATAC
>CANHEE010000084.1 GCA_947459655.1 Lewinellaceae bacterium | reverse complement strand
TCTTGAGAGGGCAATGTTGCACAAAGATGGCCGCGACAACTGCACCTGGGGTTCCTATCTCCGAAATGCAGCATATGATCACACCCTTCCCGATACAACTTTGAAAAACACCAAAGCCGCAGGTAAACAAACATCTGTTCCGGCCAATGGTAGGTCAACTCCAAAAGCCAATCCTAAAACCAGAAAAAACTAAAAATAGGTCTGTTAACCGGGTAACTGTAAAAGGTTACTTTCCCTTCTGCAGATTCGACATTTTTTTTGCCAGAATAAAAATTGAACATCAGATAGCTTTTATTGTTTGGTTCAGAATCTGTTCAGCGCTGACGCATTAAGCAACTTTTAAAGGTTGCAGAGGCAAGAGGTTTAACTGATATTTATGGCAAAAATCAAAGTGGCCGTGCTCGATCTTTATGAGGGCACTGCCAATCAAGGGATGCGTTGCATCCGAGAAATTCTCGGTGACTACTCAGATATCCTTCAATATGAGGAGTTTGATGTGCGTTGCGAAGCTGCTGTGCCGGGACTGGATTTCGATGTATACATTTCCTCCGGAGGTCCGGGTGATCCTCGTTTTGGCGACGGCATCTGGGAAGTTGCCTACTACATGTGGCTCGATAAAGTATGGGCTTACAACCGAGACCCCAAAAACAAACGCAAAAAATTTGTATTCTTCATCTGCCATTCATTTCAGATGGCCTGTATCTACTTTAAAGTTGCTAAAGTCACTGAACGTAAGTCAATGTCCTACGGCACTTTTCCGGTTTACATGACCCCGGAGGGAACTGATGATATGATTTTTAATACCCTTGCGAATCCGTTTTATATCGCAGATTTCAGAAGGTTTCAGGTAGTGCAGCCGGACCATGCACTATTGAGAGAAATGAAAGGACAAATCCTTGCTATCGAGAAGCCCCGTCCTGAAATACCTTTGGAGAGGGCAGTGATGGCAATCCGTTTCTCCCGTGAGTTTTTCGGTACGCAATTTCATCCCGAAGCCGATGCAACCGGTATGCTACGCTGGTTACAGGACGAGGAAATGAAAACCCGCATTTGTGATGAGCATGGTTCAGACAAATACGAGCAAATGAAAAGAGATCTTTCTGATCCTGAAAAGATTGAAAAAACCCAGCAAACCATTTTGCCTGCATTTCTTAATTACGCAATAGAATCGCTTGTGCAGGAAAGAGTGCTGGTTTCCTGATTTTCGGCAGCCGGGCGCAACCTTCCGTTTGTCTCCCTCGACAGAGTTGTTTCAACAATCATTTAAATTGATGTAATAAACATCGGCTTTGTTCCTTACGATGTTTTCAATGATCCAGCCACCCGGTTCAGGTATGTCTTCATATAGCGTAAACTTGCTACAATCTTTGGGCAGCCCCTCAAAATAAGCGTAAAGTGGAGTGTTTTTTTGTACATAACCGAGGTCCAAACCGGATATACACTGATGTTTTCGATGTGCAGCAGATTGCGGCTCTCAGATGATTCAGCAGGTACCAGAAAGGTTGAACGCCAAATTCTGACCCGATCGTTGAATCGATCGGCAGTATACGAGAGGTGAACAATCACCTGAGATTCCAGTAGTGTGTCTTTTTTTAGACTTGCCGTTAGGGATGGGTCAATTTTTACCTCGGGTTTGTCAATTGCGACATCTGTCGCGCCAAGTATTTTCATAAAGCATTGTATACTGTAAATAATCCTGTTTTCGGCGCTATCTTTCCGTGCAGTTCCTATTGATTAAATGCCCGAAGAAAATGGCGTTGGCCAGAATTTTGTTTGTACCGTACCAGGTGCCCCTGAAATTGACATTCGGACTGGCAGCAATGAGCCTTCCGCTGCCAATTCCGTATACGCAAAGTGCCGCACTTCCTTTCATCTGATCAAGCGTAGAGGAGTGTACATAACCCGTCAATAGTGGCGCATTACCGAATTGCAATGGCGCAGCGTAGACATTCTGAGGCATTTCCATAAATACGGTATCTGTTACGAATACCGGTATTTTTCGGTCATCATATCCAAAACACAAAGGATGGCTCAGGTCGGCATCGCACCCAAAAATGGCGCCACTGAGGTTTTTTGATCCATTGTCGTTTTCGGCATCAGCATAGGCTCTTCTGATTTTTTCCTCAGTCTTTTTGTCCTTATTTTCAGTCTTCTTTCTGATTTTGATGCTCCCAATATTTTGTTCCTTTAACCATCGAAGCACCTCGCCACCGGAAGCGTAAAGCGTGTTTCCTGCAGCAATCCACTCCTTCAATTTTGCTTTTCCGTTTTCACTGATGCTGCCGTAACTGCCATCCGGCAGGAAGATAAAGTTGTAATTCCCCAGATTGCTTTTTGACAATTCATCGCTTTCCAGACAGGTAACTGCCATGTCGTAGCGCTGGTCAAGCAGGTGCCAGGCCTCTCCGGCCTCGTGCATACCCGCACCTTTTCCCACAATGACCGCTACTCTAGGTGTTTTCAGTGACTGAAACTGGTTGCTTCCTGCGTCTATGCCCTCGGTTGTCAGACCTGTCTCAAGTGGGTAGATAGAAATTCCCGTTCTCAAAACCAGTTGCTCTACAGCCCTATGCACGGCGTCTGAACCGTTCGGTTGATTCTGAACGGGTATCAGGATAGATCCGCAACTGAATTTGTGGAAAGACCCATTTGTTGTTGCGGTAAACGCTTTGGTTGCAGCCTTGATGTTCAGTCCCTCGCCGAGCAACAGATTTAGCGCCGAAGGTGCAAGGTAATCGTTCCAATCCATCACATAGGCATATTCTGATCGGGAACCCATGATTTGTCCGCGCGGCTTTTCGAAATCGATAATTTCCTTTCCCATTTCCGTTTTTTCGTCCGTAAAGGCATATTTTATATTGAAAGCCAGTGGCAGTGTCCATGCGGAAATATCATAGAAGAGACTATCCCTGAAACGCGTTCGCTGTTCAAAAAGGGTTTGTATCAGCTTGTACTGACTCTGTTGAAGTGGAATTATGAAGGAATTGCCTGCCTCAAAACCAAGGTCGCCGCAGAGGATACTCTTTTTATTTTCATAAATCCTGATTTTATTACGCTGTAGTATTTTCAGGAATTCATACAGTCTGCTCTCATCACCGGGATGTTTAAAAACCACAGCTTTGTTTTTACTGTTTTGAGCCTCTTTCAGACTGTTTTTAAAAAAATCGCGCTGGTAATCCAGTAATTCTTTTCGCATGGCCATCGCTGCTTCCAGCGTGGACAGTGACGTTGCAACCTGGTTCCTAATGGTAAATGCAAAGGATATCGGCCCCGAGTTGCTGCGCTGCAAGTGTCCCCTCGAACTGGCCTGCTCAAACAGTATCCCGATGCCCCCGTGGGCATCGGGATATGTTGACCCCTTGCCGTAGTAGTAATCGTCAAAATTTTCTTCAGTGAAATACAGTGAGCCAATTTTATCAAGTGTCTTTGCATGAAAGCGCGCAATTTTTGCCGTCAATTCCTGATTTGTTGCGGGTGTGAGTTCGTTCACCCTGCTCTGCACCCCGGGCTGAAAAAAGAAACTCGAGTTGGTACCCATCTCGTGGTGGTCTGTCAGTATGTTGGGCCGCCACTCTTGAAAAAGTCTGACCCTTCCTTGAGATTCCGGCATCTGCGATACCAGCCAGTCCCTGTTCAGGTCAAAATAGTAATGGTTGGCGCGACCACCCGGCCACACCTCATTGTATTCCCGCCCGGCGCCATCGCCGTTGAGGTTTTTGCTTTTGTGCTGGTTTACCCATGTTGAAAAACGCTGCAGTCCGTCCGGGTTGAAGCATGGGTCAAAAAGGATCACTGTATTTCTGAGTAAGCGGTCCATATCCGGGCCTGTGGCTGCGGCATAGTGGTAAGCCATGAGCATAGCCGCATTGGTACCACTAGGCTCGTTGCCGTGAATGGAATGCCCCTGATAAATGACCAGTGGCATTTGCGCAGTGTTCATATCATCGGCGCGATTGGCATCACACAATTGCTGGTGGGCCTCCCGAATTTCGGTCATCCGGAGGTGGTTTTCCGGGTGAGTAATGAACAACACCATAAGCGGACGCTGTTCGTATGTTTTTCCGTACTCTTGAATGCTGATGCGATCAGAAAGCCTATCCAGCTCACGCATGTATGCGACCACCTGATCGTGACTGACATGCCATTCGCCAATTTGCCATCCCAGAAATTGCGCCGGAGTGGGTATGTTTTTGTCGTAATGCTGTTCTGGGAGAAAGTAACTGAGTGGCTGTCCCTGTGCAAGAAGTCTACAAAAGGAGGCAATGAAAGCGGTTATTAAAGCAAATTTCTTCATTTGAATGGTGCGTTGGTCAAATTTCGCTCAAAAACGTGAATCCAAAATTAGCACTTTTTAAACAAACAGCGCGCTTTTTGTTTCCGGCAAAAATAAATCTGTAAAGCCGTTTTGAAATAGAAAGTGCGAGGCCACCTCGTCGCTTGTAAAATAGCTAATCCGAATATTATGCTGATTTAGATATCAACTAAACAGGCTCTCAGTATTATATTTTAAATATTTGTCGAAAAAAAGACACTTTTTATAGAAAAACGAAGGAAACTTTTGGTGAGTTAATAGTTTCCTAAGGATTTAATCTTACCTTTGTGCCGCATTTCTGCACTTGGTTATTTGCCAAACCACTAAGCGACCGTAACTGTATATCAATGAAAGATAAGATAATCCGCGAAACGAAGGAGATGTTCTTCCGCTATGGTATTAAAAGCATTACCATGGAAGACATTGCGCGTGAACTCGGAATTTCGAAGAAAACCCTGTATCAGCATTTCGACAACAAAAACGATTTATTGCTGGAGGTTATCAATCTGCACGACCGCGAAGAGAAAGTCCGGCTGATTGAAATTCAGTCGGTGGCCACAGATGCTATTGATGAAATGATTCGGATTGCCAAATATTTCGACCAGATGCTCAAGCAAGTTTCTCCCTCCCTGGTCTTTGATGTGCAGAAATACCACCGAGATGCCTGGGAGAAAATGAACAAAATGCACAATGAAGATGTCTACAAAGAAATTTTTGCCAACCTACGAAGGGGTATTGAAGAGGGACTTTATCGCGATGATTTCGACACAGACATTATCGCCAAAATATATGTCAGTACTTCCATTCTAAGCACAAGGTCGGATGTTTTTGCTCCAAATGATTACAAAATGCACGATATCCACAGGACCAATATGCTTTACCATTTGCATGGAATAGTGTCTGCAAAGGGTCTTGAACAATTACAACGCATGAAAGAAGAACTGAAATGAAGATAAACGGAAAACAGAAGCTTTTCCGATAAAAATTATTAAAAACAATTGTTTACATGTCCAAACTACATTTATTTATCTTACTGACATTTGGCACGATGGCTTCCCACGCACAGAAGCCACTGAGCCTGGAAGATGCGATTCAGTATGCGCTAAAAAACAACATTGGCATCCGCAATGCCCAGATCAATATTGCTGATGCGGAAGAGCGGATTGCTGAAAATACCGCAACGGGTCTGCCACAGGTCAATGCATCATTTGACTGGCAGTCTTTTTTTCTGAAACCCAAAATTGCCTTTCCGGCAAGTTTTACTAATGGTACCTCCAACGCTATTTTCGGCGTCCTCAATGCGTACGGGGTAAAGGACAAAAATGGAAATGAAATACCGGGGACCCCTCCGGTTGATCCCAATGCACCTACAAAGCCTGTAAAGGTGGCCATTCAGCAGACGCACGCCATTACACCGGGTATTTCAGTAAACCAGTTGCTCTATTCGGGAAGTTACATGGTGGCCAAAAAGGCCGCAAGAGATTACCGTGATCTGGTGCAGAAACAAATGATGTCCAAGCAGAACGAGATCAGAAATCAAGTCATTGATGCCTACCTGCCGGCATTACTGATCACCGAGTCTGTAAAAACGCTGGACAAGAACATCGCCAATCTGGAAAAATTACTGGGCGAAACAAAAGCATTGAACCAGCAGGGGTTTGTGGAAAACCTGGATATCGACAGACTTAGCCTTACACTGGAGAACATCAAAACCCAGAGGGCCAATCTGATGAGAAACAAGGATTTGGTCATCAATGCCTTGAAATTTGTCATGGGCGCAGCTTCTGATGAGAATTTTGAAGTAAGTGACGACGTTGTCGGATTGCTCACTGATGTCAATCCAACCGACCTCGAAGGCACAGTAGACTTTAACAAGCGTCCGGAATACGCACTCATCAGACAGGGAGAAAGGATGCAGGCGCTGCAGCTTGAACTAACCAAAGCCTCTGCGCTACCGACAGTAGCCGGATTTGCAAGTTATTCCTACGGCTTTCAGGGAAACAGCTTTAAAAAAGACGATTATTTCTTCTTACCTACTGGACTCGTAGGTGCCAGGGTTAGTATGCCCATCTGGAACGGAGGTGGCAGTCCGCATACCAGACAACGAGCTGTACTGGCTATTGAACTCGCGAAAAACCAGCGAATCGAGTTTGAGAATGCAGTGAATCTGCAGGTATCCAATGCCCGAATTGCTTACAATAATGCCAAAGTGAATCTGGCTGCTCAGGAGAAAAATCTGATTCTCGCTGAGAAAATCTGCAATATCTCCAAAACCAAATACAAGGAGGGCGTAGGCTCCAGCGTTGAAATCATTCAGGCGGAAAGTACGCTTTATCAGAATCAGCAAAATGTCATCCAGGCAAGGTACGACCTGCTGAAAGCCAGAATGGATCTCGACAAGGCGCTCGGCAACCGTTGATTTTAATAATGCGATGGCAAGTTTGCCGATTTGTAATACCACATTTATCAAATTTACTATTTTATGCAAAAACATATTTTTTCCAAGATGAAAACAGGCAAAACAGCTTATTTCACATGGTCTGCTCTGACGCTGTCGTTGCTGCTGATGACCGCATGTGGCAAACAAACGACAGATACCTCCACATTGGAGGGTAAAAAAGCAAGACTCAGTACCCTGAATACTGAGCTAACCAAAATCAAATCTGAAATGGAGACACTTGAAGCGGAAATCGCTGCTATGGATCCGACCGCGGCTTCAGAAAAAATTACAGCGGTGGTTACCGAGGCAATCGTTCCGCAAACCTTTACGCACTCCATCGACCTTCAGGGAACGGTCAAGTCTGATGACGAAATGATGCTGTCTCCCAAGATGCCTGGCAATGTGAGCAAGGTATTGATCAGAGTCGGCGACCGGGTGCGCGCCGGACAGGTAATCGCCTACATGGACGATGCCGTGATGCGTCAAAGCATCGCACAGGTGAAGACACAACTCAATTTTGCCCGCCAGAACTATGAGAAACTGGACCGCCTGTGGAAGCAGGGAATAGGCACGGAAGTGCAGGTTCTAGGTGCAAAAACCCAAGTGGAGGCACTGGAGAAACAAATTGCCACAATGAACGAACAGAACAGCAGCAACGTCGTGCGTGCACCACGCGAGGGCGTCATCGACGAAGTATACAGCAAAGTCGGGATGCCTGCTTCACCGGGAGTGCCTATGGCAAAACTGGTTACCCGCACCGGTCTTAAGGTGGTAGCTGATATAGCGGAAGGATATTCCGGAAAGGTGCGTCAGGGCAACGAGGTGTTGCTCAATTTTCCAGATCTGAAGAAGGAAAGCAGAGCTAAAATTGCATATGTGAGCCAGACCATCAATGCCTTAAACCGTACTTACAGAGTTGATATTCCGGTAAGTGGTCAGGATCTGATTCCAAATATGATCGCTACCATCAAAGTCATAGATTACAAAAAAGAGCAGTCGGTTGTAATTCCTGTGAACCTAATTCAAAAGAGTGAAGAGGGTGATTATGTACTGATTGCTGACAACGGTGCAGCCAGAAAGGTAGGCGTTAAGGTCGGACAGACTTACGGAGACAAGGCGGAAATCATCAGTGGACTGAAAGCAGGTGACAACCTGATTACAGTTGGATATCAAACACTTAACGATGGTGATAAAATTAAGATCTGACGGAAATATCTTTCCAATTACTTCCTTTTTTACCATTTTAATCCAATTCAGCAATGCTTGATAAAATAAAAGAGTTTTTTCCGTCATCGTGGTCGATAGACAACAAGACAAGTATATATATCCTGACCATCATCATTACCCTTGCCGGTATTCTGAGCTATCAGAGTCTGCCCAAAGAGCAGTTTCCTGAGGTGGTTTTTCCGCAGATTCTCGTTAATACCCTTTATCCGGGTACATCGCCAAGCGATATGGAAAGTCTGGTCACCAAGCACATCGAAAAGCAGGTGAAGGGAATTTCAGGAGTGAAAAAAGTGACTTCCAACTCGATACAAAACTTCTCATCCATCAATGTGGAGTTCGGAACGGATGTCAATGTCACTGTGGCTAAGCAAAAAGTGAAAGACGCAGTAGACAAAGCAAGAGCGGATTTGCCAAACGACCTTCCGAAAGAACCGGATGTCATGGACATAGACATCTCGCAGGTGCCCATCATGAACATCAATGTTTCTGGAGATTATGACCTCAACAAACTAAAGGACTACTGTGATGAACTCAAAGACCACATCGAGGGCATGAAGGAAATCACCCGTGTGGACCTTATCGGCGCGCTCGACAGGGAAATCCAGATTGATGTCGATATGTACAAGGCCGCACTCGCCAATATTACCCTTTCTGATATTGAAATGGCCATCAAATATGAGAATATGACCATTCCGGGTGGACAGGTGGATATGGGCAACATGAAGCGGTCGATTTCCATTTCGGGCGAGGTTAAGAACATACAGCAGATTGAAAACATCATTGTAAAAGGTGGTACCGGTGCGGTAGCATACCTGAAAGACATCGCCCAGGTAAAAGACGGGTTCAAGGAAAAAGAGAGTTTCGCCCGAATGGATGGCAAAAATGTGATCACACTGAATGTCATCAAGCGGGGAGGTGCAAACCTCATCAACGCTGCTGATAAAATCAGGACGGTTATTTCTGATTTGCAGAAAACATCCTTCCCCAAGGATTTGAAAATATCCATTACCGGTGATCAGAGCAGCAAGACCAGGGTAACCCTTCACGACCTCATCAACACCATCATCATCGGTTTTATCCTTGTGACACTGATTCTGATGTTTTTTATGGGTGCGAGCAACGCCATCTTCGTGGCGGCATCCGTGCCGATTTCCATGTGCGTCGCCTTTTTGATCATGCCGGGTATTGGGTTTACCCTCAACTTCGTAGTGCTGTTCGGTTTCCTATTGGCACTTGGAATTGTCGTCGATGATGCCATTGTGGTCATTGAAAACACGCACCGCATCAATCACGAGAATCCCAAACTGGGTATCGTAAAATCGGCCAAACTCGCTGCCGGAGAGGTTTTTCTCCCGGTATTGTCGGGAACCCTTACTACGCTGGCGCCTTTTGTTCCACTGGCGTTCTGGCAGGGTGTTATCGGCAAATTCATGTTCTATATGCCGGTAACAATGATTGTAACGCTCACCGCATCGCTATTGGTGGCCTACATTATCAATCCGGTTTTTGCAGTGGACTTTATGGAAGAAGCCCAACAGGAAAGTGAAGGGGCTGAGAAGCCAAAGCGAAGCAAAATTACAAGAGGTTTCATCGTAACTTCCATAATTTTTGGAGTAATTATTTTGCTAAGTCACCTCGGTGGCAACCATTTTCTTGGCAACCTGACCCTATTCATATACCTGTTCTTCTTGCTCAATAAGTTTGTGCTTCATAAAGTTATTAGTCGTTTCCAGGAAAAAACATGGCCGTCGGTACAAGACAGGTATGCACGTTTCCTGAACTGGTGTATGGAAGGTCGCCGTCCGGTTGGCGTACTTGCATCGGTAATAGGGTTGCTGTTCCTTTCCATTATGTTGGTAGCCATGTTTCCTCCGAAGGTGATTTTCTTCCCACAGGGAGATCCTAATTTTGTTTACACCTACGTTGAACTACCAATTGGTACGCACCAGAACTATACTGATTCCATAACGGGCATTGTTGAAAAACGTGTCAAAGATGTCATCGGCGAGAACAATCCTATTGTGGAAAGTACCATCACCAATGTGGCTGTCGGTGCAGGCGACCCCAGAGCTTTTGATATGTCTGTCGCCTCCCACAAGGGCAAGGTTACGGTGGCATTCGTTGAATTTGCAAAGAGAAATGGAGAATCCACGCTGCCTTACCTCGACAAGATCCGTGAAGCAGTAAAAGATATTCCCGGAACTCAGGTGGTTGTCGAACAGGAAAGTGGCGGCCCGCCAACGGGAAAGCCAATTTCTATTGAGATTTACGGTGAAAATTTCAAAGAACTTTCCCAGACTTCCCAGGAGCTCATCAGATTCCTCAACAACAAAAAAATCGGTGGTATAGAAGAACTGAAGTCTGATCTTGTGCTCAATAAACCCGAGGCATCCATCAAAATTGATCGCGAGAGGGCACGCAGAGAGGGTATCTCTACTGCGCAGATTGGCGGTCAGATAAACAATGCAGTGTTCGGAAAAGAAGTCAGCAAGTTCCGAGACGGAAACGATGACCATCCGATTATGCTACGCTATAGCCCTGAGCAGCGCAATAACCTGAATGTTTTGATGAATGCGCCACTTTCATTTCGCGATATGAATATGGGAGGTATGCTGCGTTCGGTGCCGATTTCTTCTGTAGCCACTGTCGAATTTGGGAATACCGTCGGAGGCATCAAGCGCAAAAATGAGGAGCGCGTTGTGACAGTTAGTTCCAATGTTCTTTCCTCTTTTAACCCGAACGAAGTTGTAGCACAGACAAAAGAGGCGTTGAAGGAATTCAAGTCACCGGAATCTGTTCGGATACAATTCGGAGGTGAGCAGGAAGATCAGGCAGAGACCATGGGATTCCTGGGCAAAGCGATGATGACTTCGATTCTGCTGATCATCCTCATTCTGGTCATCCAGTTCAACTCTGTGAGTAAGCCAATCATTATTTTATCAGAAATCATCTTTTCGGTTATCGGAGTATTGCTGGGATTTGTGTTGTTCCGTATGCAGATTTCGATTGTCATGACCGGTATTGGAGTTGTCGCGCTCGCGGGAATTGTGGTGAGGAACGGTATCCTTCTGGTAGAATTTACCGACATACTGATGGAGCGCGGACTTGGTCTGCGCGAAGCCATCGTTGAAGCGGGAAGAGCCAGGATGACTCCTGTGTTGCTGACTGCAAGTGCCACTACCCTGGGACTGATCCCACTTGCCGTGGGACTGAACATTGATTTTTACACCCTTTTCAGCGAACTAAACCCGCACATTTTCTTTGGGGGAGACTCAGTAGCCTTCTGGGGGCCACTTTCCTGGACAATGATATACGGACTTATTTTCGCAACCTTCCTGACCCTTATTGTGGTTCCGGCCATGTTAATGATTGTAGGCAAAGCCAAGCCTAAGGTTGGCAGGGCATACCGCAGATTATTTGGTCTATCCCAATAATATACACTTCTGAGATTTATTGTTTTGTTTATTGGCCACTTCGCTTCGTTGCGGAGTGGCTTTTTCATAGGTCATCAACGCTCGCCAATCTGCTGACGCCACATCGCGTAGTACAGGCCTTTCTCTGCAAGAAGTTTCTCGTGGTTGCCGGTTTCAACGATCACACCTTTTTCGAGCACAAAAATTCTATCGGCGTGCATTATGGTAGAAAGCCTATGGGCAATCATCACGGTGATGTTTTCCCGCTTGGCAGCAAGTGCTTTTACCGTCTGGGTAATATCCTCCTCAGTAATGCTGTCCAAAGAGGATGTGGCCTCGTCAAAAACAATCAGTCTCGGTGCCCTCAAAAGCGCCCTGGCAATGGAAAGGCGCTGTTTTTCACCGCCTGAAATTTTCATACCTCCCTCGCCGATGACCGTATCAATACCCTTGTCTGATCTGGCGAGCAGGTTCTGACAAGCCGCTTTTTCGAGTACAGAAAGAATCATTTCTTCGCTTGCAGTCGGGTTTACAAAAAGCAGGTTTTCTCGGATGGTACCTGAAAACAACTGCGTGTCTTGTGTGACGAAACCAATCTGATTGCGTAGCAGATCGATGTCAATGTCGTGGCTACTGATGCCGTTGTACAAGATATTGCCCTCTTCCACGCTGTACAATCCGACCAGTAGTTTGACAAGGGTTGTCTTACCTGCGCCGGATGGCCCAACGAAAGCGATGGTTTCACCCTTTCGGACTTCAAAGTTGATATCATCCAGTGCCTTCGTTCTTGCGCTGCGGTGCTGGTAACTTACATTGTCAAAACGAAGTGATTCAATGTCGCCCAGCAAAATGGGATTTTCAGGCTTTTTCTCAAGGGGAGTGTTGATAATTTTCTCAAAATTACCGAGCGAAGCCTCCGCCTCGCGGTAACTGATGATGACATTTCCCATCTCCTGAAGGGGATTGAAAATAAAAAAGCTGTAAAACTGCAGGGTCATCAGCTGAC
>CANHEE010000083.1 GCA_947459655.1 Lewinellaceae bacterium | reverse complement strand
TTTTAAATGCCAAAAACAGGGGGTATTTTCTACAGACAGAAATCCACTTTTGACATTTGTTTTGTACCTTTGTGTTCATACGTCTAATGCCTGAAATCCTCTTCCTATGTCCAATTTTTCGCACCTTCATTGCCACACACAATTTTCACTGCTCGACGGGGCGGCAAACATTGGTGAGCTATTCAAGAAGGCGAAAAACGATGGCATGAAGGGACTTGCCATTACCGATCATGGCAACATGTTCGGTGTTTTTCAGTTTGTCGCCGAGGCTGCCAAGCACAACAATGAGGTAAAACCGATTGTCGGATGCGAATTTTACCTTGTGGAGGATCGTCACAAAAAACAGTTTTCCAAAGAACTGAAGGACAAACGCTACCACCAGCTTTTTCTCGCGAAAAATCCTGAAGGATACCAGAACCTCACCAAACTATGCTCACTGGGTTACATTGAAGGCATTTATGGAAAATATCCGCGCATAGACAAGGAACTGGTTCTGAAATACCACAAGGGACTCATCGCAACAACTTGCTGCATCGGTGCCATGGTACCGCAAATGATTTTACACAAGGGGGAAGAAGCTGCGAGGAATGAATTCGAGTGGTGGCTGGATGTTTTTGGTGACGACTACTATATCGAACTGCAACGGCACCACATGCCTGATCAGGAAAAAGTAAACGAGGTGCTGATCCGATGGTCAAAGGAGTACAATGTTAAAATGATCTGCTCCAACGACTCACACTACGTCGATCAGAAAGACTACAATGCCCATGATATTTTGCTTTGCATCAACACAGGCGAAAAGCAGAGCACACCGGTAATAAAAGAATTTACCGAAGAGGGTCAGTCACACAAGGGAAGTCGCTTCGGATTTTGGAATGATCAGTTTTATTTCAAAACACAGAGCGAAATGGCATCGCTATTCAAGGATCTCCCCCAGGCTCTTGCCAATACCGAGGAAATTGTAGATAAAGTTGAAACCCTGCAGCTAAAGAAAGACATCCTACTGCCTGCATTTGAGGTGCCTACAAATTTTCAGACCCAGGACGAATTTCTGCTGCACCTTACATACGAGGGTGCAAGAGACAGGTACGGTGAGGTAACGCCAGCAATCAGGGAGCGACTCGACTTTGAATTGTCAACCATCAGGACGATGGGGTTTGCGGGGTACTTCCTCATCGTGGCAGATTTTATCAAAGCCGGACGGGACATTGGAGTTTTTGTTGGTCCGGGCCGTGGCTCCGCAGCCGGTTCGGCAGTAGCCTATTGTATTGGAATCACCAACATAGACCCAATAAAATACAATCTCCTTTTTGAGCGCTTTCTGAATCCCGACCGAAAATCAATGCCCGATATTGATACCGACTTTGATGATGAAGGCAGACAGAAAGTAATTGATTATGTTGTAAAAAAATACGGCCAGCGTCAGGTTGCCCAAATCGTTACCTACGGCACCATGGCAGCCAAAATGTCCATCAAAGACGTGGCGCGGGTACTTGACCTTCCACTTCAGGAGTCCAACGCCCTTGCGAAACTGGTCCCGGAAAAGCCCGGAATTTCACTGAACAGGGTTCTTACAGCTCCACTTGATGGTGAAAAGAGCCTAAAAGAAAAGGAAGCACTACAGTCTGAAGACCTGGAAAATTGCAAAAAGCTTCGCGAAATCATGTCCGGTGACGATTTGCAGGCCAAGGTGCTCAAGGAAGCACTCATTCTGGAGGGCTCAGTTCGGGGTACAGGCATTCATGCAGCCGGTATTATCATTGCGCCAAAAGACCTCACCGAAATTATTCCGGTCTGTACTGCCAAAGATTCCGACCTGTACGTTACGCAATATGAGGGCTCAATCATTGAAGATGCAGGCGTCATCAAGATGGACTTTCTGGGGCTAAAGACACTAACCATCATGCGCGATGCCCTTCGGCTGATAAAAGAAAACCACGGAATCGACATTGACATTGATAAAATCCCGCTGGACGACGCCAAAACATATGAACTGTACCAGCGTGGCGACACCAACGGTACGTTCCAGTTTGAAAGCCCGGGTATGCAGAAGCACCTTCGCGATCTGAAGCCGGACAAATTTGATGACCTCATTGCCATGAACGCGCTGTACCGTCCGGGTCCGATGGAATACATCCCCAACTACATCGCCAGAAAACATGGCAGGGAAAAGGTGATATATGATCTGCCGGAAATGGAGGAGTATCTGGCTGAAACGCTAGGTATCTGCGTATTCCAGGAGCAAATCATGTTGCTTTCGCAGAAACTCGCCGGATTCTCCAAGGGTGATGCCGACGTCCTGCGCAAAGCGATGGGAAAAAAACAGAAATCGGTACTGGATAAAATGAAAGGGCAGTTCATTGAGGGGGCCGTTGCCAAAGGACTTCCTGTTGATAAACTGGAGAAAATCTGGACAGACTGGGAAGCATTTGCAGCGTACGCCTTCAACAAGTCTCACTCCACCTGCTACGCCATGGTTGCCTTTCAGACTGCCTACCTGAAATCGCACTATCCGGGCGAGTTTATGGCCGCAGTGCTGACCAACAACCAAAGCAATATTGAAAAAATCACTTTTTTCCTCGATGAGTGCAGAAAAATAAATGTACCGGTAAAAGGACCAGATATTAACGAGTCCGGACTGATGTTCACGGTCAATAAAAAAGGTGAGATACGTTATGGTCTGAGTGCCATTAAAGGAGTTGGTGAAATTGCTGTAGAGAGCATTATTCAGGAAAGGAAAGAAAATGGTCCATACCTGAATGTCTACGACTTTATGAAACGCCAGAACCTCAGAATTGTCAACAAAAGGGTGCTTGAAAGCCTGGCATTTGCGGGTGCTTTTGATCTCTTTGAAGATATGCATCGCGCACAGTTTCTGGCACCAAGTGATCGCTACGATTCCTTTATTGATCACCTTATTAAATGGGCAGGCGCATTTCAGACACAGAAGGCAAGTACCGAAAATTCACTATTCGGTTCCATTGCCTCAACCGTCTCAGTACCCGAACCGGATGTCCCCAAAGTGGAACCTTGGAATCTGGTAATGAAACTTGAAAAGGAAAAAGAAGTTACAGGCATTTACCTAAGCGGCCACCCACTTGATGACTATCGGGTCGAAATCAAGAGTTTTGCCACAAGCACCCTTGAAAACTTACCCTCCTGGCAGGGAAGATCAGATCGTGCAAAGATTGCAGGATATGTGATGAGTACAGACCACCGCATCAGTCAAAAGGGAACGGGATGGGGTCGATTTGTCATTCAGGATTACAATGGTTCACTGGAGCTTACCTTGTTCAGCGAAGATTATCAAAAGTACAAACACCAGTTTGAAAACGGTGCTGCACTATTTATCACGGGTTTCTGGGAGAAAAAATGGAACTCCGAAAACTGGAATTTTAAAATTACTGAAGTCAAACAGCTTGCTGACATCGGCGAGACGCTCAGTAATTCCCTTAGCATAAAAGTACCCCTTGCCCAAATCAGTAACGACCTCATTGAAGAACTCGATGATTTGTGCAACAAATACAATGGAAAGCACGAATTTAAAATCACCCTGATCGACTACACCAATAAAAACAGTCTGCCCTTTGTTTCCTCAAAGAAAAAAGTTAATGCCGCAAGCAGTGATTTTATTCTGCAATTGGAAAAACTAGGATTGGAGTGGAAAGTCAATTGATATCAAACTAGCAAAAGAATGAATGTCAGCAGCATCATCGAAGAAAGCATTGCGGTAAAGAAGAAAATTCTGCAGGATGCAGAACTCCTCCTAAAGATACAGCGAGCCGGTCAGGTAATGGCTGCGGCGTTCAGCCAGGACAATAAAGTCCTTTTTTGTGGAAACGGAGGAAGTGCCGCTGATGCACAGCACATTGCGGCTGAACTTTCAGGAAGATTCAACAAGGAGCGCCGTCCACTTTTCGCTGAGGCGCTGCATGTCAATAGCTCATACCTTACTGCCGTAGGTAACGATTACGGTTTTGAAAACATCTACTCCCGCATGCTTGAAGCTGCTGGACGTGAGGGAGATGTGTTGGTAGCCATTTCTACCTCCGGTAATTCATCCAATATAATAAAAGCCATAGAAGCTGCCAGGAAACAGGGCATGGCCATCATTGGAATGAGCGGTGAGAAAGGTGGAAAAATGAGTGACTTGTGCGATTTTCTTATAAATGTACCGTCAGAAAAAACGCCAAGAATACAGGAGTCACACATCACTATAGGACATATCTGGTGCGAAATGCTAGAGGAAATATTGTTTCCATAGACCAGATTCGCCTTCGGAAGAAACCAATATCTCCGAATCTTCTGTTGGTTCATATTTGTATCACAAAAAATCCCGGTCCAAATTAGCTTTGAACCGGGATTTTTCTATCGGGATAAAAGGTGCATTACTTATCAAGAATCACCACTCCGTCAGCCATAAATTTATATTCCTTTCTGGGCTTGGTAATCTTGGCAATTTCCTCCGCACTTTTTCCATCATCTTCCGCATAATGCTTCAATTCATCAACAGAAGTTTCTTCGATATATGCTTTCCCCTTGATCACAACCTTGCCGCCTGCAAGATTCTTGGGCATGAAAAATGCGTAATCCTTGAACTTTACAAACAACTGTGGCTTGGATGCATCCGCTTTCGAAACCAGCTTCATCCAACAACCCTTCTGCTGACAAACGGACAAAACATCGCCTTTTACCTTTACTTCAATCGGTGCCGACTTTGAATCCATTTTTTCCATTTTCACCAACAATTCATCGTAGGAAATAGCCTTTCTTGTGCTGATTTTTTCACCAAATTTCTGCTGGGCAAAAACGGAGGACAGTGTCAGCAGGCATGTAAAACCAAACAATACAATTTTCTTATACATGATTTTTAAGTGTTTTGTGTTTTAAAAATAATTGCAAAAATACTTGTATTTTCGTGCAGGAACAAACTATTTGATTTTTTTGACATTTTGTTAAGGGAATCTTTTGCTTTCCTTACAACTAATCCGGAATTTTGGGATGCGCATTTTTGTTCACCATCGGAACAATACGCTTCCTAACACCAAAAAACCAAAACACCCGAATGGCAAAAAATGAATTTAAGCTTAGCGCAGACACGAAAAAGGGTCTGACAAAGGAAACAGAAAAAGCTGTACTGGTGGGGGTCATCGTACCACAACAAAGCGAATCACAAGTCAACGAATACCTGGATGAACTCGAATTTCTAGCGCTGACCGCCGGAGCAGAATCTGCTAAAAGATTTGTACAGCGCCTTCCACATCCCGATGCCCGGACATTTATAGGCAGTGGAAAAGTACTGGAGATCGCAGATTTCCTGGAAAATAACCCTGATATTACGATGGTCATTTTTGATGATGACCTTACCGGAAAGCAGACCAACCACCTTGAAGAAGCACTAAAAGTAAAAATAATAGACCGAAGCTCACTGATTCTCGACATCTTTGCCAACCGCGCCCAAACTGCACAGGCCAAGGCTCAGGTCGAACTGGCCCAACTGCAGTATCTGCTACCGCGACTGCGCGGATTGTGGACCCACCTCGAAAGGCAGCGCGGAGGAATAGGTATGAGAGGTCCTGGTGAAAAAGAAATCGAGACCGACAGGCGGATAGTTAAATACCGCGTCAGCTTGCTGAAAGAAGAACTGGAGAAAATCGACCGGCAGTCAACTACCCAACGCAAGAATAGAAACGAACTAATTCGTGTGGCATTGGTGGGCTATACCAATGTCGGCAAATCGACACTGATGAACGTACTAAGTAAATCGGAGGTTTTTGCAGAAAACAAACTCTTTGCAACCTTGGATACCACTGTCAGAAAAGTAGTTTTCGGACAAATGCCTTTTCTGCTTTCAGATACTGTGGGGTTTATCAGAAAGCTGCCGCATCACCTGATAGAAAGTTTCAAGTCAACACTGGATGAAGTGCGCGAAAGTGATTTACTGATTCATGTGGTTGATATTGCACACCCTCAGCATGAAGAGCACATGAAAACTGTCCAGAAAACCCTTCAGGAACTGGGAGCAGGAGACAAACCAATGTTGATGGTTTTCAACAAAGTCGACCTCTACCAGGAGCGCTACTTTGATCCCTTTCTGGATGCCAAAACCAAGAAAGAAATTCTGAAAAACCTGAGTGAAAATCTGCGAAACAATTTTGGGCACGACAACATTTTCATCTCAGCCAGCAAGAAGGAAAACATCGAAGCTTTGCGGAATAAAATGGCAGAAATGATCTCTATTTTGTACCAGGAAAGATTTCCCTTTCAAATCAGAGAATGGTAAACAGAAGGCACTAATCCGGTTTTGCGTAAGCCGGATTCCTAAGCAGTGACTCGTCAGACATGGTCTTTAAAAATGCCACCAAATCAACCTTCTGTTGCGGACTTAAACCAAGACCAGGAGTTGCGCCGATTAGAAAGGGATCCAGATTTGCAATTCCAAAGGTTATTCCACTGTTGTAATGTTCCACGACCTCTTCCAACGTTTTGAAACGACCATCGTGCATATAAGGCGCAGTGTAGGCAATATTCCTTAGCGAAGTTACCTTAAACTTTCCCATATCTTCTGCCTTTCCTGTTACCGCACCATAGCCCGGGTCGGAAGGATCAAACGGCAAACCATTGTTTCTGAATGAATTATCTGTCAGAAGAACGCCGGCATGGCAGTGCAAACAGGCACTGTTTTCAAAAATCAGTGCCCCCCTTTTTTCTGAAGCATTTAACGCAGATGTATCGTTTTTGTAAACATATCGATCATACCTGCTGTCAAAAGACACAATCGAACGCTCAAATTGAGCAATAGCTTTTGTGACCAGGACAGAATCAATTCTCTCCGTACCAAAAGCGCTTTTAAACAAGTTGGGATACTGCGGATCAGCCTGCAACTTTCGGAGCACATCAGACCATTGCGCATTCATTTCAACCGGATTGACCACCGGATCATGGGCTTGTTTCTCAAGGGTAGCAATCCTACCGTCCCAGAAAAAAGAGGTTTCCCAAGCCATATTGAAAACGGCCATGGCCTGTCTGTTTCCCTGCAAACCATTGATTCCTGCACTATAGCGATTACTATCGCTAAACCCGTGAAGTTGACTGTGGCAAGAGGCACATGATATGCTGTTGTCGCCTGACAATTTTTTCTCGTAAAACAGTTTTCTCCCCAGGGCCACGCCTTCTACCGTAAGCGGATTGTCTGCCGGTATGGGCATTTTATCAACCCAAGACGGCATTGATACCTGCATGGGCGTTGCCACAAAATCAGGTTCAATCTCATCCACACATGCCTGCAGGAGGGTAATGGCAACCAGCAAAACGAATATCGAATTTTTCACTTACCGCTGTTTGAGCGCAAAATTAAAAAAAAGCTGTCATTAATCAAACGACAGCTTTCGTAGAACAGCCTATCAAAAGTGGCTGGAAAACCATTACTGAACTTTCATAATTGGCTTCACCTGTTGCAGTTGTCCATTTTGCAATCGCACATAATAGACACCTGCGGGTAAAAATCCAAGATCACAGCGTACATCAAACTGACCTGCATCATGATTCTCATTATCAACCAGCACCTTTACTAAAATACCTTCATTGTTGAAAACCTGAATGAGTGTCGGACCACCATTGGTCTCGTATTTCACCTGAGTAGCCTCCGTAAACGGATTCGGATAGGCCATAATCATATTGTCGCCTGCCTTAACGTTGGCATCGTGCGTGTCGGTCGGAATGCAAACGGAAGAATCGATCAGCGGCAGACTCTGGAAATTTTTGAATAGAATATTGTCAAGATCCGGTTGCGGCACACAGAACCAATCTTTCAGAATTGATGCATAAACCGATCTGAAATCGTACTGCATCGGGAGATTGGCATTGGCCGTTGCTGCAGGATCGATGGTAGGATTATCACCGAGTACGCCACCCTTCACTTTTTTGCCGAAAATAAACATCGGAGCAGCCGATCCGTGGTCGGTACCACCGGAACCGTTGGATTTTATACGTCTGCCAAATTCAGAAAAAGTAAATCCAATTACACGCTCATCGATTTTCAAGAGTTTGCAGTCATCGAGGAATGCATACACTGCGTCAGAAACACCTTTCAGCAAATCTGCATGGGTTCCGGTAGTGCGGTCACCCACATTTACCTGATTCGAGTGGGTGTCAAAACCACCTGTATTTACCCAGTATATCCGTGTTTTTAATCCTCCCGAGATGAGCTTGGCCACTATTTTAAGGCTATCTGCAAGGTTTTTTCCCGGTGCATTGGCAACTGACGGATATAAAGTTGAAAGATTTTTTCCCTTATTACCTGCTGCCTGAATAACATCTCCGAATTTATCGGTCTGACGCTGGACTTCACGAATGTAGGCAAGTTCTTTTCCGGGCGTATCACCCAACAAAGGGTCATTGAAAATATAATCGGACATGTCCAGCAAATCCTGGGTTCCGTTTATCGAGAGTCCCATATTGGCGCCGAGACTTTGCAATCCTAACGCACCACTCCCCCCTATCCTTATGGCAATCGGGTCAGGCATGGTAGTATTGGGAAAACCTGCCGGATAATTCGGATACTCGTAGTTCATGTACCGCCCGGCCCAGCCCGTAGTAACGACTTTATTAGAATCAGAGGCACTCATCCAGATGTCCGTTGCCCTAAAGTGAGAAAAATTGAAATTGGGATATCCGACACTTTGTACAATGCTAAGCCTGTCCTCTTCGGCCATTTCCCAGAAACGTTGCATGGCCGGATGTATACCTGTTTTGCCATTGGTTCCCTTGAGCTTCAGCAATTTATTTTCCGGCAACGCAACTGTACTTCTTACTGCACTGTACGCAGAATACTGGTCAATTGGAATGATGGTATTTAGACCATCATTCCCTCCTGACATCTGTACAATCACCAGAACCCGGTCTGTTTCGATCAGTCCGGCAGTAAGTGCATCCAAGAGTGCATTTGATCCATACGCCTTCATGCTCATGCCACCAACTACCGCAGGAAGTATGGCTACCGGCATATTTTTAAGAAAATCTCTGCGTTTCATATTGTATTATTTAAGACCAGTTTCTGAAAATATTCAGTATCGATCGGTCGGTGTAATAATTTGAGATAAATCCGATTTGACAGCTTAATGCAAATGAAATTCTGCGGCGCGCATCATATAGGTGACAAGAATCTGCATTCGCAGAGGAACTGTTCTGGCCATTGCATCTGTCGTCAACGGATTGGCCAGGTAAGCCGTCACTGCATCTGACCACTGCTTGTCGGTGGTTATTTGCAAGTTGTTCTGCTTTGCCCACAACTTATTGATCTTGAGTTTATCCTTTACAGTTTGGGATATCGGAACACCGTAAAAGAGGTCAGCCATATCATTGATCAAGTCAAACGCGCTGGTGGGATTAGAAAAGGTCTTTAACCAGTTGGAGTAATCGATCTTAATGGCAATATTTCTGGAATCGGGATTCACATTAGAAATCTCGGTACCACTGCTGAAACCATTTAATGTACTGAAACCTTTCTGAATGGTTTCTCTTTGAGGGTACGAGGCAGTATCCAGCCACATTTCATAGTATCCTGGCATTTGGTAATAGGCAGGCCATCCGGCCACATTCGGAGGATCCTGTATATCTTGACCCAACGTTCTGGTACTGCCAGCAGCACTCCTCCACAACCTGTACTGAGCCTCAAAAAGTGCAGGATCTTTTGGTATGGCAACTTCAAATTGCCGGTAGAGACCTACAACATGATCCAACGGGCTTTTGATCATACTACCCATATTTGTGGGCTTGTAAAACTCATCAGATGTGAACAATGCTTTCAACACAGGTTTGATTTCGTAACTGGAATTTCTGAAAAGTTCAGCAAGTGGCTCAATCACGTTTTTCTCTATGTCTGTGTTTATATCATAGTACACAAAAAAAGTGTATAGCTTCCGAACGATAAATTTGGATACCTCATCAATCTGAAAAATCATGTCAACCAGCTGATTCAGTTCATTCATGCCGCCATTTGCTGAGCTATCTCCTTTAATGACCTTGTTGCCGAAAAAAGAAGAGAACTTTTTATCACCGGTATCGTGAAAGGCAGAACGATAAACTACCGGAGTAGTCAGATCTGCGCGGTTTGTGGTCCAACCCGTGAGTACTCTGGCAGCAGCTTTTACATCGTCTTCGGTATATTGCGATCCGGAACCCTTACCAAGGGTAAAAAGCTCCTGAAGTTCTCTTGCGTAGTTTTCGTCGGGAGCCGACTTGTTGTTCCTATTGCCATTCAGATAGACCAACATTCCGGGATCTACACTCATGGCTTTTACAAAGTCTTTGAAATTTCCCAGACAGAATTTTCTGGTCAGCTGATTGCTGATGTAGGTGAAATTGGCCATGGAAACAACATCTGCTTCCATGGCGAAATGGTTGGAAAAAAACAGCGTCATTTTCTCCCTGATGTTCCGCTCCTGGTTCATCATCAATCCAATCCACCAGGCTTTAAAAGAAGCCCTTCGCTGAAAATCCACAAGTGTCGTGGCTGAATTGACCCATGTCTCTCCAAATTTCACTCCATTGTCTTCTCCCGCAACAGGATAATTTTCAACAATGGGTTTGCCATTGGTGTCCAGCAGAATTTTACCGGTCACAGGATCCTTCTTGTAGGTTCCGAGTGTAACAGAGTAGTCATTTACCGGTGGTGATGGCGTAAAGTTGGTGACATTCAGTAAACTATCAACAACCTGGGTCATCGTTTTGCCCTCGAAAGCCTTGAGGTCACTGTTTGACACCCCAAAAAGCGTCCTTCTCAGCAGATGCTTGAGTTGTTGCCTTCCGAACTGCCCAGTGTAGGGTTTGATAGGGGCAACCGGTGGGGTGAAATAGGTTTTCCGGGCAACGTTGACTTCAGCCATGGTATAGAATTTTATTTTTAACCAGTTCAGATTGTTCAGTGATTTGCGCAGTTATTTTTTGTAAAAAAGCGCAAAAATTAAATTTGTAGACAAGGAAGTTCAAAAAAGGTTTAAACGAAAAGGCATCGCTAATGGCCAATTTAATTGCAATGTAGCAATTAAAGCTGAAATTTTATTGATTACCGACAAAATTATGGTTGGGAAAATTTGAGACTGATAAAAGACCCTACAAAAATCAGGAGTTTTCCTTCTTTTTCTTTGCAAACAGCTCCTTCCATGTATTAAAGTCTTTTCTCCAGCTGAAACCGACTCCTGTTCGGTTACGCTGACCTTGCACGTCCTGTACATTGCGGTTGTACACACGGAATCTTAGCTGCCGATCCCGTGTGATGTACCATTCAACAGCAAGGTCGCCCGTAACTGTGGTCTGGTTGTTGAACTCCGATGTAATAAATCCGGCATCAATACTGAGCCTGTTATCGAAAAGATTGATTCGTGGTCTGACCTGCAGACTGTTGAAGGATGGGTTCAGGTCACTCAGGTTGATACCCGCCTGGGTGTTGATGTTCAAATCCACACCTGAAATGATCCCATTGTTTTTGATGACATCGCGAAGCCAGCTATTGACATAGTTGGCAAACTGATTGGAGATGATTCCGGACAATGTATTGTTTATGGCATTGTTGACATCAACAGTACCAAAATTCTGTTGACCTGATGGAAGAAATCCGCCCAGAACAATGATAGCGAAAACCTGACGGTTCAATTCCGAGGCATCCAATTTTAACTGATTGATTCGGGTATCAGCATAACTTTTCATCTGTCCTACCATCTGAGGGAGCCGAATATCGAATGTTATGTCTGGTCGCAGCAGTCTGCCACTCATATTCATCGCCAATTCCACCTGGGTAGGAATTCTCGCGTTGTTTTTTTCGAGCTCTGTCGTTAATAACGGAGCAATCAGCTCGTAGGGTGAAATACTGGGTGATGTATAATCAGCTGAAATGGCTATCTCGGCCTCAAATGGACTGCTGTTGTTCCACTTCAGGGATCCACCGGGACGAAGAGTAAATGGTTTGTCTACCGAAAAAAATTGCTGCCTAATGGTAAAAAGGTATTTCCCCTGGCTAAAGTTATAATCTCCGTCCATGGTGAAATCGGCATCCGCGGGAATATCTATATTTACCAATCCGTGGCCTATTCCCTGAATAATATCGCCAGTCTGCTCGTTGAAGATAATTCGGCACTCGGCCTCCTCTGTCATGGTGAGCGTCATGCGGAAATCCAGACCCGATGTTTTTGCCTGCTGGGTAATCAGATTTTCAGCTGTGATGCTCCTGTTTCTGAATTTGATAAAACTGACCTCCTCTGCCTCCTGATCGTAACTAACCGGAATATTGAGTTTTGTACCTTTTGTAGTGACAGCTCGCTCTACGTCTATCAGTGTGCGCTCAAAGGAACCCGCAAAAGCGACCCGTATCTTGCCAATACCCCTGCCATAGTAAAGATTGTTCTGGTCTTTGGTAGTGTTCAGAACAAGCACTGATTTGTCTTTTGAATCGATAGTACAGTTCAACCTTATTTTGTTAAACAGCTGGTGTGTGAGACCGCCCTCAATGGTGGCAAAATTTCCCGTCTCATCATAAACCTTTGCTCCAGTAGCATCAATTTTGGTAGAGGTTATCGTTGCCCACTCATCCTTTATCAGATAAGAAGTGTTCAGATAATCAACCTTAAATGAGGTATTTCGGACCCTGGCCTTACCATCAAGTTCAAGGTGTTTCAAGTCACCCCGAACCAACATCTGGGCATCAACGACGCCCTTCATATCCGACACCCCCTCTCCGATCAGGTATGAAATCCAGATAATAGGAACATTGGAGGTGTTTAACCTGGCATCCAGG
>CANHEE010000082.1 GCA_947459655.1 Lewinellaceae bacterium | reverse complement strand
GAGGCAAGTGCTATAGGCACATTTGCATTGATGAGTTTTCTCGCGGGAGGAAAATTCGGATCGTTAATAAAAAACGGAGCAGTGGGCAACAGCGTGGCTATTGTGCTGCTGTTTTGCAAAGCCTTGATTTCATCATCGTTAAGGACCTCCAGGTGATCAACAGAAAGGGCCTTGTGCTTTACACAAACATCTATACCGCCAATAGAATGAAACTGGTTGCTATGAATTTTGGCTTTCAGTCCATACCGACTTCCTGCCTCAATGATGCGGTTGGTTTCCTCTGCACTGAATGCTACTTTTTCACAAAAAGCATCTATATAATCTGCAAGTCCATTGTCTGCGATTTCAGGCAGCATGCTATTGATTATCAGCTGTATATAACCTTCTCGGTCTGATTTGTATTCTGTCGGAAAGGTGTGGGCGCCAAGAAAAGTTGCCCTCACGGGTACGGGTACATTTTCTTTTAGTTTTCGAATGACCCGCAACATTTTCAGTTCCGCCCCAACACTTAATCCATATCCACTTTTGATCTCCAATGCACCTGTCCCGCAGTTGATGACTTCTTCAATGCGCTCCAGAGCGCTGTCGTAAAGCTGCGACTCATCCGTTTCTGCAAGTAATTTAGCCGAGTGAAGAATTCCGCCCCCCCGTTTTGCAATTTCCTCGTACGGAATACCCTTGATTTTATCGATAAACTCCAATTCACGGCTTCCAGCAAAAACAATGTGGGTGTGTGAATCGCACCAGGATGGCAGCACATATCTGCCCCTTGCATCATAACTGTTGACATTGATGTCCGGGCATGACTCCATCAATCCGTAACCAACAATTTTACCAGCTTCGGTCAGCAGCCAGGCATTTTCCAACACCTGGAGAGATGCCATTTCTGCCCCCGTTAGTATTTTTTTGCCTTCCTGAGCGGTAACCAAACCCTTGATGTTGTAAATCAGCATTTGCGGATAGATTGTGAGGTGATAAAATTGCAGTTGCAGTTGATCAGATTCGTTCGGTTAAATTTCTTTGTCAGTAGTTCAATTACTTGAAAGATGCACCGATGAAATCTGATCCACACATCGATGCAGCAAATCTCCGAATTAATCGTTAATCTTTGTTTACCATTTATTATTTTTATTACTTTTGTTAGGGAATTGCGTGTATTGTGTCCCCCCGGTATAGAAATTACACCTCTTTAAAAAGTCCTGTTGAGGCATATTTTGTATAAACGCTTCGGGTTGAGATGCTTCGGTTCTCAGCAATAGCGTGTTTTTTCGAAGTTCAGTCCTGATATGCTTGTTGGTTCTGGTTTTGTAACTGATTTTAAAATGGTTTTCAGGATGGTGGTTTGCAATCAGTTTTTCAGCTAAAATTACTTGTACATGAACATTACAACTGCTTCTTTGATTTTCGCACTGCTGAATGGCTTGCGTATGAGAAAACTGTTTTTGCCTGCACTTTTACTTCAGTTGTGTTTCGTCTGTACAACAATTGACGCTCAGACAGAGTATTTTACTCAGGATACCATCGTCCTGAAGCTGAACAACTGCAATGGTAATTTTGATATCTGTTTTGCCGGGATAAGCACAGGCACTAATCCAAACCTGTCCGTAAGTATCAATGGTATAAGGCAAAACAGACCCTATAGTGGTTGTGGTACCGATACGGTCAGCATTTATTCTACAGTAAACATAGATCCTTCATTTGGGCCTTATCGACTGGATTCACTGACCATCGGTTCAGCAAATTACAGAAACGTAATTTTTGCAAACTCCAAAGACCTGGCTGATTCTCTAAACAAGTGGGATCCTACCGCAAAGTGGATTTACGATCCGCAATTTAGAAATATCCTGGGGAAGCCCAAGCAAAATTATTCTGCACTATTTTACGCACCTTTAAATGCATCCCTGTCCAATAAGCTCGGTCTTAACAGGGCCTACGTGCCGAAAGGACTTAAATTGAGACTCTCCAGAGGATCACACAAGGTGGTGGCGTCGGACTCTTTTACGGGGCAAAAGGACTCCGTCCAAATTATCGTTGGCTGTACCGTGCACAATTATGTGGTAAAGACGGTGAAAGCAGGTGAAAAAGTACTTCATTGTAATAACATCACGCTACTGCCAGGTAAGAAAATTCTGAGCAATCAGCCGCTCAGTCCATTGAAAAAGACTTATGCTGAATTTTCTAAAGTGCCCGGTGACAGCTGCATTTCCATTATGGGCATCAAACCCGGAAAAGACACCTTCACTTACGTTCTCCGCGGACGAAGCGGAATAAATGACACCACCACAATCTACGTAAATGTACTGAGTAATGTGGGCGTTGGAGGTAAGCACTACGTTAATCAGACAGTCAAAGTAGGCCAAACAGTCAAATACTGCATCAACACCAATGCGCTGCTCCCAAAACCGGGTGATACGATTGCCAGTGTAACCAATTACTGTGGCGGCAGTCAAGGTAAGATAGCAGGTATTGGTATAGGAAATCTGGAAAAATGTGTTCAGATTGCAGGTTTGAGCCCGGGAACCGATTCTGCATGTGTTGTAATCACCAGCAATGAAGGTGTAAGCGATACGACGATTATCCGCATACTGGTGGTAGTTGATTGTAAAAATCTGATTCCGGATGCCCTGTATAAAGTTCAAATTTCAGAATGTTCTGAATTGGGCCGTATTTGTATTGATGGATTTGGTATTACAGATACAGCAAGATATGCTTTTCTCATTGACAGTGTGCTCTATCATGATTTTATCAAACCATGTAACGAAGAGAAAATCACCGGAATCAGTTATCAAAACCTCTACGACGATAAAACCGGCAACATTCTTCCTTTCCCATTCACGGTAGAGGGTTGGGGAGTTAACAGTAACTCCTATCCGCCACAAGGAGAAAGAGGTATACTGGTCAATTCGCTGCAGGAAATTGTAGATGTGCTGAACAAGTGGAATCCTGCAGGGAAGTGGCAACTTGATACTTTGCACCGATATTTTGTGGGAGGAGAATCCACAGAAAGCTACGACAAACTGTTTCTCATCAACAATGTGGTGTTCTCTGCGCATTATGCAGAATACAACTCCGCCAGTGTGTTTAAGGGGATTTCTTTCCCGTTTGGCAAAGGTGTCCATCGGTTTTCCGTAACCGACAAATTGTATGGTTGCAAGGATGAGACCTTGGTTGCGGTATCCTGCGCCACTGCAAAAACCATTTACAGAGATATTGCAGTAAATAGCGCGGACTCCGTTTGTATCGAAACGGGCTCCCTTCCGGGCAAAACCATCGCAATAAACAATCCTTTAAAAAATGGCAGAAATGTTGCCTTTTCGCCAACGCCGGATAGCAAATGTGCACGATATTACGGGAAAAGGCCTGGAAGGGATACCCTCGTTGTAATTGCCTGTGATGAGTACAATTTTTGCG
Organism: Lewinellaceae bacterium; assembly: GCA_947459655.1. GTDB lineage: Bacteria > Bacteroidota > Bacteroidia > Chitinophagales > Saprospiraceae > CANHEE01. The sequence goes on along the minus strand of CANHEE010000082.1, from coordinate 9,578 downwards.
ATACTACTACACTGATTGTCAACGTACTTCCGGCGGTCAATAACCATGTCCGCTTCGATACAATCTTCACAGCTGAATCCCGGAAGATATGCTTTGACTCGCTGCTTTTTGGTACGGTTATCCGTTCTTTTGTCAATGTTTCCGGCCAGTCCGGATCATCAGTGATTTTTATTGCTGATGCCAAAACCAGATGTTTAAACTATAATAGTACCGGCACACCGGGTACAGATACGGCCAGAATAATCATCTGTAATGCAAACGATTACTGTGATACAACGACCATTTATGTAACTGTCAAGGCCCGCAAGCTGCCGTTGTATGTTTTCAAAGATACGGTTGTACTGTATAATACCGGTTCCCTCTGCCTGCCACGAGACAAATTTGGAATTGCCCTCAGCACACCGATTGAGGTGAAAAATATTTGTGACAAAGGTGCGGCCGGCAAAGTTGCGTACTCCCTTCAACCCAATTTGAACTGCCTTGGACCGGGCTTTTTTGTCTACAGCGTTACCTACAAAGGGAAAGCAATGGGTACCGATACCGCCTGCATAGAAGTGACTAATGCAGCCGGTAAAAAAGACACCATAAAGGTAGTAGTTACAGTGATTCCAAGGGAGTCACATGTGCTGTCAGACTCGGTGTACACAGGAACAGCGGCAATGGTAAAATGTCTTGATTTTAAACAAAGCAATCTGTCCGGTCCTGTAGATACCGCCTTCAATATTTGCGCTTCTTCCTCCGGCTTACATGCCGCGATAAAGTTGCAGCGCAGTTCGACCTGCAAAAGTGGGTGGGGAATCAATTACGATGGAATCAATCCCGGAACGGATGCAGCCTGCGTTGTCCTGCGAGATAAAAAAGGCAATTCCGACACCATAGCCTTCACAGTTGTTGTCTTGCAGAAAACTGTGACATCAGTGACCCTAAAAGATACGATTTGGGCCTTCCAGAACAAATTCATATGTCTCGATACAGCTGGGCTGAATGTAAAGGCTGCCATTGATTCCATCTGGAATGACTGCCCCGGCTCCTCGGGGAAACACGTCGTTTTTTCCATTGATAAGAACAAGGGTTGTTTGACAGGAAATGGCAATCCGGGAATAGCAATCAGTCTGGCCGGCGCAGATGCAGGAACCGACAGTTCCTGCTATGTCCTTCGTGATGTGAGGGGCTTCATATATCGCGCAAATGTCATAGTGACGGTGAGAAGGCCGTGGTCTGATGTCCTGACGGACAAGGTTGAGGAGGGTAAAAAAATAGTCCTGTGTCTCGATTCTACTCAGCTTGCCGGTAAGGTAATTTCTGCAAAAAATATTTGTCCGGATAAGAGCGGAACGCATGCCCGTTTCACCATCAATAATGTTACGAAGTGTGTCGAAATAGAGGGTCTAAAAGTAGGAAAGGATAGTGCCTGTATCGTCCTTTGTAACGCATCAAATGTCTGTGATACCACCTATATCCATATTCTTGTACTGCCGTCCTCAAATCCTGTTGTACTGGAGGCCGTTGATGATACAGATTCTACCCAATATCCAAACCCGGTAACCATATTTGTCCTGAAAAATGACAAGTTCAATAAAAGTGACTCGGTAAAAATTGTCATCGGTTTGGTCGGGGGCAGAGGACCTGGCCACGGACTTGCCATCGTTGATAGCGTGCGTCGGCAGATTACCTACTTGCCGGATCCCAATGTAAAATATTGTGGTACAGATACTTTTGCCTACTACATTGCCATTGGCCAGAAAAGAGATACCGCGCTGGTATATGTCTTTATTGAGTGTGAAAAGGACAGTATCAGACCTTTTCGGGTGTATAATGCCTTTTCACCGAACGGTGACGGACAGAACGACACATTTGCAATTGACGGTCTCGAGAGCTTCCCGGGTAACGAACTGTTCGTTTACAACCGCTGGGGAAATCAGGTCTACACTAGGAAAAATTATGACAATAGCTGGGATGGAACCTGGGAAGGCAATCCGCTACCCGATGGTACCTACTACTATTTGCTCTCACTGCCTTCCGGCAATACGGTAAAACAGGAGTCAGGGTATCTTGAATTGCGAAGATAGATTCGGTAGTACGCAACTCTGTGCGCACGGAGGACAGAAGGAAGGTTAAATCAGTTGAAAAAATCTGAGTTGAGTGTAAAGGGAACGATATTTGATTGTGTAACCTGATACCGGTTCGCGTCAAATTGAAATTTCATCAATCTAAAATATTCTTTGCAAAATGAAGAAGATTTTTTCATTCCTTGCTCCAGTACTTTTTGTGGCCAATTTGAGTGCACAGCAAGACCCGCTCTTTACCAAGTATATGTTCAATTCGCTGGTGCTCAATCCCGCATACGCTGGATCTGAAGGCTACCTTTCAACGGGCCTCTTGCACCGCTCACAGTGGTTCGGACTCAAAGGCGGTCCGCAAAGCCAGACCTTGACCATACACTCCCCGATGAAAAATGAGCGCGTAGGACTTGGCGGCTCACTCATCAATGATGCGCTGGGTGCAACCAACACCTTTACAGGTAACGTTTGCTATGCCTATCGCATACCTCTAAAATCCTGGATGCTGTCTGTGGGACTGCAGGGTGGAGCGCAATACTATAATTTTGATGCCACGAAAGTCACCACCGCGAGTCCCGATGTGGTTTTCACCTCCTATTCCAAACTCAGACCCAATTTCGGAGGTGGAATCTATTTGAAGAAGGACAGGAAATACTATGTAGGACTGGGCGTTCCGCACCTGATTGAGTGGAATCTCCGCGAAAAGACCAATGGATCTAAAGATACGCTGGCCAAAGAATTCAGACATTATTTCTTTACTGCCGGAGCAGCATTTCCAATCAATGGTGACGCGCTGATTTTTAAGCCATCTCTAATGGTCAGAAACACGGGACTATTCAATAATTTTAATAAAACAGCCTATTACAAGGGCTATCTCGCACCAACTTCCTTTGATATCGACCTTTCTCTGTTTTTCTACCAAACGTTATGGCTGGGAGCATCCTACCGTTCTGCGCTGGAGCAATTCAATGGCAAAAGTTCATTCTCTTCTGTAAATGCCTGGGGAGCATACTACCTGAAAAACGGCATGCGCGTTGGTCTGTCTTACGACTATAACCTGACGGTTTTGCAAAAGGCCACTGCGGGTTCATTTGAATTGTTCCTGGGTTATGATTTTGACTTCAGGGTAAACAGGGTAGCGACCCCACGCTATTTTTAACTGACTGAATTTATAACAAAGGTCAGCTCTGCCGGTACAGTTTGGCAGCATATTTGATATATGGTATTTAGTTGAAATATATTTGGCTTCTTCAGATCATAAGTCGCTGAAAAACGGCATCGTTGTGCCCGTGACTTTCCTTGTTTAAATTTTGACGTATGAAAATCAGAGGAATATTTACTTTGTTTCTGGTTGTTGTGTTCGCCTGCTCAGGTGAAGCTCAGACCGGAAAACTCAAACGTGCCCGGCAGTACATGAAAGACCTCTCCTTTATGCCTGCTATTGTCTTGCTGAACCAGATTGTCGAAAAAGAGGACAATCAGGATGCAAGAATATCCCTCGCCGAATGCTACCGCAAAATAAACGACTGGGAAAATGCAGAATACTGGTATGCCCAGGTCGTGAGAGATCTTCAGGTCGATCCCTTACAGAAACTTTACTACGGAGAATCGCTGCAGCGAAACGGAAAATGTGAGCAGGCCAGAGATTGGTACACGCAGTTTGCGCAGGCGGTCCCGGATGACATCCGCGGACAGTTTCTGGTACGTGCGTGTGATTATGAAAATGAGCTGCTGACCAAAAATGCGGCCATCTTTGAGGTGAAGCGGATGGATTTCAATTCTTCACTTGATGATTTCAGTCCTGCTGTTTACAAAGATCAGGTTATTTTTACTTCCGACAGAGACAAGGGGTCGTCTGTAAAGCGCGACCATACCTGGACCGGAAATCCTTTTAACGATTTATATATTGTTGATGCTAAAAAGAGCGGGAGTCCCTCGGATCACAGTTTTACCTACGGCAAACCGGTCAAGTTTACCGGTAAGGTAAATACAAAGTACCACGATGCTGCTGTTTCATTCTCACCTGATTATCAGGAGATTTTTTTTACTAGGAACAATTACCTGGCAGGAAAAACGGGTCGTGATGATGACGGGGTAATACTTTTGAAAGTATATTCCGCAAAAGCTTCGGGCAATGGCAGCTGGACGGATGTGACCGAACTGCCTTTCAACAGCAATGAATATAGCGTTGCCCACCCGGCCATAAGTCCCGATGGCAACAAAATTTACTTCGCCTCCAATATGCCCGGTGGGTACGGTGGCATGGACCTCTATTTTTCTGAAAAAGACGGCGGTAAATGGGGCCCTCCGGTCAACCTCGGTCCGAGAATCAACACTGAGGGTCTGGAAGTCTTTCCTTTCGTGGACAAATCAGGGAAGTTGTTCTTTTCTTCAGACGGACATGTGGGTTTGGGTGGCCTTGACATATATTATATGGAGCCGACTGAATCCGGTGAGTGGGGTGAGGTTATAAATGCAGGCTTCCCCTTGAACAGCAAGCACGATGATTTCGGAGTGAACACCGTTGCAGACGGTAAGTTTGGTTATTTTACTTCCGATCGCCCCGGAGGTGCAGGAAGAGATGACATATACAGTTTCCATAAAATGTCGGTACCGGCGTCCATATATGTGTTCGATGCATTCAGCAAATTACCGGTTGAAAATGCTGAGGTTGTAGACAGTTGCAGCGGCGTTACATATAAAACGGGAAAAGACGGATTGGTGAGATTTGACATGAGGATGGATGCCTGCTGCACTTTCAGAGCCGCAGCACTGGGATTCATAGGCAATTCCGCTGAAGGCTGTTCCAAAGACCAGGTCTCATCTGTAAATGTAGAAATACCGCTTACAATGCTGCAGAAATTCGCTTTAAGTGGTGTTGTGTTTGACCACGTTAAGAATCTGCCGCTTTCAGGAGTTCAGGTCAGCGTGAGCAGTTCGGGTAGCAAAAAAGATACTACATTGATTTCCGACTCAAATGGCCGTTTCGAGATGCCATTGGAGAGAGACTGCTGTTACAAACTAAAAGCATCACTGAAAGATTATATCAGCAGTTCGAAGGACAGTATCTGTACCGCTGGAATATTCGTAGACTCCACTTTCAGGCCTGAAATCTATATTCAGCCAATCATGTTTCAGCCTGAAAAGCCTGCAGTAGCCGACAAGGATGGCATCAAAGCAAAAGGTAGAGCCGATGCCGGGGATTTGGCTGATAAGAACGACTCCGGTAAGAAAAAGAAAAAAGACAAAAACAAGGTTACTGACATTGGTGCCGAAGATGCCGTCTATACCGGAGATAAAGCTCCGTATGGTGACAGAATAGGCCCATACAGCTGGAATGCCAAAACAGGAATTTACGAGGGCAAGGGCGGTAAGCCAGCCAGCGGCTCCTACAAGGATTACGTTTTTGAAAATGGCAACGTGGTGAGGTCATCTGTGTTCGTGCCGGGACCCGTTCAGACACCCAACCAGCCAACCAAATACCTGTTGCATGTTTATTACGACTTCGATCAGTCATTCCTTAGGGACGAAGCACTTCCTGAACTGGATAAATTGCTTACACTGATGAAAGACAATCCTACCTATGTCATTGAAATCGGATCCCACACTGATTCCAGGGGCTCCAATGCATACAATAAGCGTCTATCTCAGCGTCGCGCAGAGTCAGTGGTCAATTGGCTTGTTACCCACGGGATTGGAGGAGAGCGGTTGGTTCCGATTGGCTATGGTGAGCTGGTCAATGTGAACAAGTGTCAGGATTACATACCTTGTTCTGAGCAGGAGCACCAGATGAACAGAAGGACGGAATTCAGGATTCTGGGTTGTGAAGGCTGTACAGACAGTCCGGTTATTTCCAATCCCAATCAGAATACGAAGGTCGACAAGTGCATTGGTTGTCCGTTTTAGGGGAAAATGGTTGCATTTCTGCAGAGAGAAACATCCGTTCATGCTTTGACAAAACCAACCGAATGCTTTGAAAAAGCATTGTGGCAGGAGTTATTGGACGTAATATAAATATTAGCAGATTTTAGTATGCCAGGGCACTGCACCACTGAAAGGGTGTTTTTCACTTATGAATTGTAATTTATTTTCATAAATGTAATTCATATATGTAAACAGCTACTTTTCAGAATTATAATTTTGAAATATGCTGTTATTAAAGTAAAAAATAAGTGTTTTTGCGCATTTTTTCCGAATATATTAACAAAATTATTATTCCAAAAATACCATATTCGGGGTATATGCGACATTTCAAAAGGGCCTAACTTTGTCCTGTTAATCGGTAAAGAGTAAAGAAATTACTGCTTTTCTGGGCGTAAAATAGTTACCTAACAGGGCATTTTGTGATGCCTCGTGGTATTGACAACTTACACAGATTACCGCGTTCAATCACAGAAACCATCAACCGAATAAAACCAGTTGATCTGTTGAAAGCAATAATCAGTACAAATGAAACTTTCATGAACATGAAACAAATCAATGCGAATTGTTTCCTTTGCTGTTGTTCTCTGTCACTTTTTGCTACGGTGTCAGTCCTACCTTCCGGGCATTATTTGCCTGCTATGAGTCTGTTATCACTTTTATATATACAAAATCGCTCTAATTCGCCTGCGCATGCACTACTGCACAAACGAGGCGTTTAAATATCCAAAAAAAAAATATATATATACAAATCTAATTTTTTTTAATAAAGATAATTTTTTGGAACGATTTTCCCTTGTGAATACAGGATACCTTTTGAAATAGTAATTTATACCTATAAGAAATTGTTGATTCTTTTTAAATCCTTCAACATTACTAAATTAAATTTTTTAAACCTAACAACAAATTAATTATTTTCTTATGAAAAAGACGAATTTTACCTTCCTTAGAGGTTTTGCAATGTCTGTACTCATGGTACTGGGCTTTGCAAGTGCAAACGCACAAGGCGCGGGTAGTTTAGCTTGTCAGGATCACATCAACGCATCTTTGGATGTTAGTTGTAATGTGAACCTTACCTCTGTTGTATTCCAGTCTCAGGCTGGTGCAATAAGGGTTTTGGATGGCAATGTGGCACTTACTCCGTCTGGTGCAAACAGTTACAACATCGCTGTGAGCGGTATTGTAATCAACAAAACTTACACATATGAATTGTGGCAGAACCCTAACTTCACTGGAAACAAATGTTGGGGTACAATCAAGTTTGAAGACAAACTTGCTCCGGCAATCATTTGCCCAGCAAACACAGCAGTAGCATGTAACGCTAACGTTGGTTTTTCTACAAGCGAAGTAGAAATCGTTTTCAATGGCGCAGCTGGTTCTAACCAGATCACCAACACTGCATACCAGGCGTATGGTGTGTTCTTCCCGTTGATCACTGAGTGTTCTGCTTGGAGATTGTACTATTCTGATGTTAAAAACCTTGCTTGTTTCGATGGCCGTGTGGGTACAATTACACGTACTTTCCGTGTGACTGATGCATACGGAAACACCACATCTTGCACGCAGAACATCGCTTTGAATGGTCCAAGCCTTCAGATTGCTGTTCCTAACAACTTTATAGTGCCTGTTTGCCCGAGCGCAATCAACCTTGCTACTGTTGAGCCAGGTGCACTAATTAACTCTCCTTTCTCTGCTAACGCTTATCCTAACGGATTGAATCCGGCTCTTGCTGGTGACTGTATGTTGAGCGCAACCAAGACTGACAAAGTTGTTGACGATGCTTGTGGAAAGAAAGTTGTACGTACATGGGTTGTTGTAAACATGTGTACTGGTACAGTTGTCAACCTTGCTCCAAACACTAGTGGACAAAACGTACAGACAATTACTTTGACTGACAACGTGGCTCCTACTTTCTCAGGTTCAGGCGCTGTAACCATCAGCACAGGTGCTACCAATTGCTTGTCTAACGCAGATGTAGCATTCCCTGCTGCGTCTGACAACTGTAACATTGTTACACGTACTTTGACCATCGGAGGTATCACGTACACTGCTAATGCTGCAGGTATCGTGAGAATTACAGGTCTTGGTCTTACTACCGCATTAAACCCTGCTTATGTAGGTTTCTGGAGAGCTGTAGATGGTTGCGGAAACGCAGCTCAGACTTCTGCTATCGTTACTGTTATTGACCGTGTTTCTCCTATTGCTGTTGCTGATCAGAACACCAACGTATCTATGACTTTGGATTGTACAGCAACTGTTAACGCTTCTACTTTTGATGACGGATCTCTTGACAACTGTTGTCTTGACGTTAACCGTTTCGAAGTTAAGCGTATGGTTGAACGTGCAGATCTTCCTGCTGCTGGTAATACTGAGTTCGCAAGCAAAATTACTTTTGACAAGACTGACCTAGCTGGTGGTTGTTCAAACACACTTATGGTTATCTTCAGAGTATGGGACTGCAACAACAACTCTAACACCGCTATGGTGAATGTAAAACTTGAAGACAAAATTGGTCCTGTAGCTGCAGGTAAAGATACCTCTGTAACATGTGGAAACACTGTTTCTGCTGATGAGTGGATCAACGGATGGGAGAAGCGCTTCACAGCTGCTAACCTATTGTTGAACTATCCTCCGGTTGCTTCTACCAACCCAGGTTACTATGACAACTGTGACGCTACTGTTACATGGTCATCTATCAATGGTTCTATCGACCAGTGCGCTCAGGGAAGCAGAAGCAGACAAGCAACTGTTACTGACAAATGTGGACGTTCTGCTACTGCTAACTTCACTTACAATTCTTCACATGCTGCTAACTTCGAAGTAACCCTTCCTGGTAACACAAGAGCAACTTGTCCTGGTTCAGGCGTTCAGTCTAAAGCAGACGCTATTGCTCAGGCTCGTGCTTCATTGCGTACAATCTCCGGTTGTCCGGTTGTTGCTATCGACATCAAGAACGAAGAAGTGTTCTCTGCTGTTAATGGTGCTTGCTACCGTATCAAGCGTACATGGGTTGTATCAAGCCTTTGCCACAACACTATGTTGAGAGGTGCACAGGGTCTTTCTGATAGCCCGGTAATGGGTGGACAAGCTCCATTCGTATACCAGTCTGCTCTTGACGGTACTGATGCTACTGGTAAAGATCGTAACGATGACAAATATGTTGAATATGTACAAACTATCGATGTAGTTGACTCTGAGAAGCCAGTTATTTCTGATGCTAAAGCTCCTACTTTGACAGGAGTTGGAAAGTGTGGAATCAACATGTTGGTTGAATCTTTCACTGCAACTGATGCTTGCGTAACTGACGGCGCTTACGGTGTTGTTAAATCTTGGGAACTACTTGACGCTAACAAGAACTCTTTCAGCACTCGTATTCCTTTGAAAGACAATACTTCTGCTTCACCTGCTTCTCAGTTCCCTGCTAACTACACTTTCGCTCGCGCTGACTGGGGTAAGACATTCTATGTTCGTTTGAGAGCTGAAGACAGATGCGGTAACGTAGATCTTATCGACTACAAAGTTGTACCTTCTGATATCATCAAGCCTACTCCGGTTTGTTACCAAGGTCTTTCTGTTGATTTGATGCCTACTACAGGT
>CANHEE010000081.1 GCA_947459655.1 Lewinellaceae bacterium | reverse complement strand
ATATGACTAAAAGTCAAAAGAGCCCGTCACTTTTGACGAGCTCTCATGAATCTTCAATTTTTAACCAAAACTTACGCTGACACATATATTTCAATTAACATGCCAAAAACATTAAGATTAAAAAATATATAAAATTTTTCTTTTTAAAATTTCACTTTCAGTCCACCGATAACATTTGTTCCAAAACTTGGATAGCGATACCAGCGCTGGCGTTTGTTATTTAAAACATTATTTACATCCAACCACAAACTGAAGTTATCATTGATGTTGTATTCTGCACCCAAACTGATGTCCAGTAATGTTCCGAGCTTATCAGCTTTTCCACCCATTGGATTGATATATGGTATTCCATTTTGAAAAAATACTTGGCCTTTAAGACCGAGCTTGCGCTCCATTGTGCGGTATTTGATCATGGCGTTGATATCTGTTGATGGCAGTCCCCAAGGTTTGGCGATAAGGGTGTCCTTCATGATGAAAATGTTCTGCACAAAGGTAGCTGTCAGTTCAAGGTCTTTAACTATATTCATTGTAACCGAACCTTTCAGGTAGCTCAGATTGACATCGGTATATATTGCACTGAATGTGAGTGAATCTTTCGCTTCTTTGTTGTTCTGGTATAGCGCCAGGTTTTTCACCGGTCGGTATCCAGCCTGCAAATGATAATCCAATTTACCGGAGCGGCCTTTTACACCACCAAAATAGTCGTAGTATTCTGCATTGGAAAGTTTCTGATTTGCCGGCAGAAAAGTACTGATATGGCTATTCAGAAATGGATTGTAGTCGGTCAGTGATCTGAAATTGTTTTTCTGCAAATCACCCTTCCAACCCGCAAATGCAGCAAGTCTTTCACCAAGTACATTAACACTCAATTCCAACATTGGAAATGGCGTCCATTCATCACTTACAGCTGCGAGATTCGCACCGGCTTGCAGGGAAAACGCCTTACCATGAAACGTAAAGGATGGCTGGACGAAAAGGTTATTCAACCGTTCGCTGCCGGCGGTTTCCGTTGAGTTGTAGCTTGTAAAATCGCCTTTGACTAGTATCGACAGCGGATGCTTGTCAGCAAACCATTTGGTGACGTTGCCTTGAAGGGTTGTTCCAAGTTCTTTACTGGCAAAATTATCCCCAAGTCGGTAGAAATTCATGGATGCTCCGTAGGTAAGGCTTCGGTCTGCTGTCGCAGTATTGAAAATTCCTGCTCCAAACGTAAAAGTTTTCAACTGCTGCGTGGTGTTTACACTTGAAGCAGTATCAGTCAGCGCATAATACCTCGGTGTTTCTTGATTGTATCCCAAATTTGCATTGACTGCATAATTTTTTGATACATAGTAATTACCACTGAGATTTCCCCCGGTATTACCGTAGCGCATCAGGTCATTTTTTGCGGAGCGAATGCTGTAATGGTTGAATGTAGCAATTGCACGTAGTTTGTCTTTACTAAAGGCGTACGAAGCATCAGCATAGGGAGCTGAAGGAACTCCATAACCAACTTTCACGTAGCCATTTTTGACTTCATTCTGCTCCTTTTTTTCAGATCCCATCGCTATGGGGCGAAGTTTAGGCGGAAGATACTCAACCTTGTAACTGCGGTTGGTTAGTTCATATTGCTGTACCTTGGTTGTGGTATCCAGTGTCGGCAGAGAAAAATCTGTTTTAATCTTTTCACTCTGCAGTAAGGTTGCCTTGTAAGTGGCATCCACAACTACTTCCCCGCCACTAATTTTTTCCTTCTGAGCCGCTGCAATAAAGGAAAGCGACATAAAAAGGACTAACGATGCATTTCTTATATGATTCATAATCAATGTTTTAAATTATTGAAAGAAAAAAGCTTTGGAAGGTCGCTGAGATCAATTGCCCTCATCCATATCCATGGTCTTTTTATCTTTATCCTCATTTATCAGTTTGGATTTGGATTGTGATTTTACCTTGATTTGCTCCAGCTTCTCTGTGGCCTCCTTCAGTAGATCTGGATCATCCTTGTAATTTTCCTGCATGGTTTCCAGCGCAGCCTGAGCAGTGGAATAATCCTCTCTCTCTACACTTATATCGGCAACAAGAATCAGGCTTTTGGATACCCATCGCGGATAAGAACCCGATGCTTTTGCTCCATCCATACATAGATTGTAGGCGAGCTCGAGGTCTCTGCGCTCATAATACATTTGCGCAATCCGAAATCGTGCTTCAGCTGCTTCTTCGTTGTCCGGCTGTAGTACAATTACTTTGTTGAAAGCTGGTAATGCGGCATTGTACTCTTTGGCATCGAAGGCGATTTTTCCAATGTAATAATTTGCTGTTGCAAGTACCTCAGGCTTGGCAGTTGTATTTTTAGCAACTTTCTGGGCCATTTCCTTGGTACCTGACGGGTCATTGTTTCTGTAGGCAGAACGCATAGCCCAAAGCTGCGCATCAAATTTCACTTCATCGTTTGGTGCTACCTTTTCAAGTTTGGAATAGAGTTCAAAAGCCTTAGTAAAGTCTTTGCTGGAGTTATAGGCAATTCCGGCACTTTTCGTAAGCGCCTTAACATAATAAGGACTCTGTCCCTTTGCAGCTACAGCTTCATAATCTGCCTGCGCATCAGTCCATTTTTTCAGTGCGCTGTAGGATTCAGCCCTTCTAAATGTTGCCGTAAGTGAGTTGGCAGAGCTTGGATATTTCTTAAGGTAATCAGTATATGCGGTAATGGCCTGCTCATAATTTTTGTTGTCAAATTTGCTATCAGCAGACTTGAAATTAAGTGCTTCCTTGTCATTTTCACTGACTTTGTAACCGGGAACTGTTGAAAGGAAATTTGTATAATCGTCTGGTCTACCCAAATCTATGACATAAATTTCCTCAAGAGCTTCCAGTGCGATTTTCCCCTGATCCTGCGTTGGATTGTACTCAAAAACCTGTTTGTAATAATCTGCAGCAAGTTCCGACTGATTCTGGTTGTAGTAAATCAGACCAAGATTAAGATAGGCTTCAGCCATCAATGTGGATTTGCCTTTGTAATCATTGACCAGTTTTTTAAGTTGAGCAGTCGCCTTTGTAAGCTGATTGATCTGTTTGTATGTATTTGCCTGAGCAAGCAGCGCTTCATCTGCGAATTCAGAATAAGGATAGTCTTTCACAAGTTTCTCCAGTGCAATCAGCTTTTCTTCGTTGTTACCTCTCAGTCCCTCAATGATGGCCTTCTGGAAAATAGCATATACATAACCGTTCGCCCGAACGTCAATTGCCCGGTTGTAATGTCTTAGCGCATCTTCGTATTTGTTGTTTTTGAAGTAACAGTCACCTGCTCTGAGCGATGCATCTCCGAGAATCTGCTTGTTAAGGTAATCACTTTTGAGTTTTGCCTTATCCTTCGTGATGCCAGAAACACAATCCTCAAAAAAACGCAGCGCGTTGTCGTACTTCTCTTGCCTGATGTAGTTGTAGCCCTGCAAATAATTGGCAGCGTAAACTGAAGCTTCATATGGTAGATCCTTCGCACTTTTGGCAATGGTGAGAAACTGATTAACATTCAGCACACTCGAGGCGTAATTTTTGTTCTGATGATCTATTTCAGCCATACCGAAAAGGGCAAGCGCCTTGAAGGTAACGTCAACCGGCACATCTGCAGAACGGGAAAACAAGCCCCTCGCTTCACCAAGATTTCCATCGTTGAATTCTTTTACACCATTGAAATACAGCACTTTTTGATATGCCTCTTTCATTTGAGGAGATTTGTCAGGAATGCTTTCGATGGTTCTCAATGCCCGGGTGTAATCTCTTGTATTTAGAAATAACGCACCAAGAATGGTCTGAGCCTCACTGAAATATTTTGAACCGGATGTAATTTTTTGTAGGGCAGAAATGGCATCCTGATCCAGATTGAGTTCGTAGGACATTTTGCCAAAGTTGAAACCTGCCTCCTCCTGAATATTTTTGTCGTAGTTCATTTTTGCCGCGGAACCAAAAGCATTTCTTGCGCCTACTTTATTGCCCGCACGAATACAACAGTCAGCATAGTAGAATGCTGCAATCTGACCGAGTTTCGAATCACTTCTGCTAATTTCTTCAAAATTTTTAGCCGCTTTACGGTATTCCCCGAGTTTATACTGGGTAAATCCAAGCTGATAAAATTCCTCTTCACGCAGTCCGCTAGACTCCTCAGCAAAGTACTCCAAATGTGGCAGCGCTTTTTTGTAATTTCCTGTTTCAAAATAGGCCTGACCTATCAACTGCCTGATTTCTTTTTTATTGGCTACATCAGCATCCTCCCATTTGGATTCTCCGTAGGCAATCAGCTTTTCGTATTCGCCCTTTGCAAAATGAATCTGACAGATGTAGTAAGGCACAAGTGGCTTGTATTTGCTAAATTGCCCGGCTATCTGAAACGATTTAATAGCGGGGTCATAACGAGAGTCAAAAAAAGAACACATGCCGTCGTAATAGTTGGCAGGATAGTAATATTTGCCTTCCTGTTCCTTCACCTGGCGAAAACACACCTGCGCCGGACCAAATTTCTTGGCAACAAAGTAGCAATAACCTTGCTTGAACTTCATCTCACGGCGCTGTTCACCGCTGAGTCCATCGAGATCCATGTTGTCCATGAAAGCAGCAGCTTTGTCGTATTGTTTCTTGTTGTAATAATAATTCGCCATATCAATCTGGGCCTTTCCGGCTGCAGGATCAGGCGAGTATTTGCGAATGTAGCTAAGGATGAGACTCTCCCCTTCTGCCTGCCCCATCTGGACGGCACTTTTGGCATAGTGCAACTCTGCATTGGCAATCAGTAAGGCGAATTCAGGTTGGTTTACTGGCAGACGCTGTGAAAGCACCTGCCTAAATTCAGCCTGTGCCTGTCCATACAAACCCTGCTCATAAAACTCCATTCCTCTTTTGTAATTCAGATTCACATCTGAAAAAACAGCTGTCTCCTGCGCATTACCTGATCCGCTGACGAGGACTAGGAGAAGGCAAACAGAAAAAAATGATTTTAACATATTTTCAGTTTATTGATTTAAAAATACCTTTTTACAATTTTATCAAACTGCAGCTGGATTACCATTAAACCGCAAATCGCCCAGAATTATTTTCAATGTGGGATCAATTTTGCAGTAATTTCGATAGAAAAATGTCGCTCCTGCCACGCGCAATTCTTCCTTTACCATTTTACTTTAATCAGCTGGCCGTCCTTCTTTTCAACAACGAAGGCATCGGGAAAACCATTTTTCTGCACTTCGGAAAGGGCACTTTTTGCAGCCTCAAGATCACGGAAGTTATTGAGTAAAAAAATGGTCATTTCCCCTGTTTTCATGGAGCTGACTTTCCCAAGGTGCTCGATATTGGCACTGTTAAAATTCTCCGGTTTACTCAGGGCACATAATTTCAATGCATAATTGGAATAAACGCCAGTGTCCGGCCTTAGCAACTCAACAGGCGGCTGTCTTTCAGTCTGCGGAATACCTGTGATTGCTGTGCTTATCATCGGCTTAAAACCTGCTTTTTGGGCTTTTTCATAGGCTTGTACAGCTTCTTCCCGAGTTACAAACTTGCCAACTTTAATTTTAAACGTCCCATTCGTACCCGGTGTCATGTAGACTTCACCAATCTCTTTGAGCGCTACCTTGAAAGGATTAAGGTCGGCATTTTGGTCGCTTACCGAGGCAATTTGAAGGGTGAATCGTGGCTGATCCTGTTCTTTGCTGCCCTTGCCAGACTTTTTCTCCGATTTGATATCGTCTTCAAATGACATTCGGAGTTTGACGCTGCCAAGTGATAGGTCATCTTTGCTCAGTCTTTTTTTATTGATACTGAGGTTGATAAATTTTGGTTTTGAAAAGTAAATCAGGTAGTCGTTCGAAGCTTCAAGTGGCAAATTGTACTTGCCGTTTGCATCAGACATGGCCTCCAATTTTAACTGCGAAGTTGTATTCGTTGCTTTTACCAAAACTCCCTCGACAGGCAATCCATCTTCGTCAAGAACAAATCCGGAATAGGGCATCGGACCTTTTTTCAATTTGACTACAGGAAACAACGATGCTGAACCCCTGTTTCCCCTAAGGGTAACAACGGAAGGAATAAATCCGGTCCTGTTGAAATTTACTTCACAGACTGCTTCGCCGGCGAGCTGAAAACTAAACTTACCATTTTTATCGGTATATCCCAATGAAGAACCACAATTTGACAAATCTATTTTAACATCCGAAACCGGTCTGGAATCTTCATCAACAACCGTAATATGAAGGTCGGTAGCTATGCTGCGGGCCAGATAAAGGTCTTCACCACCTTTACCGCCATCGCGATTTGAGCTAAAAAGCCCATATCCACGGTTTTCATCAAAGATAAAACCATAATCGTCCGCTGAACTATTGACCTGGTCACCCAGATGCGAAACTTCGTTGTACACACCATTGGACTGCTCTGTCTCAAAAATATCGTATCCGCCCAGTCCTTTCAGGTAATCGGAAGAGAAAAATAGTTTCTTCCCTGAGAAATGAGGCGTAATTTCATTTCCCGGCGAATTAATTCCGGCTAAATTTTCAGGAGCACCCCATTGTTCTCCCTCCCTTTTGCAAAGATAAAGATCAAATCCTCCCTGTCCTCCGGGCCTGTTGGATGCAAAGACAAGTTGTGATCCATCGGCACTTACTGTCGCAAAGCCATTCGAATAGCCTGCACCACCCAGAGAAAACGACTGTGTTGTTTTCCAACGTCCCGAACTGTTGATATTTCCCTTTTTCATGCTCAATTCCAGTCCCTGTAATTCCATGGGCCTAATTCCGGCTACAAAATTGTTCTGCGTAATTACAGCCAATGAGCCGGATTGCGTGAATGGGCCTTCACCAAAAACATTTTTCAGATCGGAATTAAAATGCTCAGGCTTGGTAAACGCACCATTGCTGTATATGGAGTGAAGCATCTGATTGGCTCCGGTGGGCATCTTGGAAAGTCTCCTTGGCATGTTTGTGCGGCAGGAAAGAAAAGCAACCGTTTGATTGCATGTAAACGACGGAAAATAATCATCGGAGGCAGAATTCAATCCTTCAGCATTGCTCACTTCATACATGGAGGCAGGTTTGACTTCATGTGCAAAATTACAACTCTCCAAAAAGTGTTTTGCTTCGCTGTTGCTTTCAGCAATTTTTTTCAAAACATCTGCAGCCTGCACGTACTTTCCTACAAGTATATAGGATTTACCGAGGCTCAGCAACACAGATGCATCGCCCGCTGCCGATGCTTTATCATACCAATCGATTGCTTCGTTTATTCTCCCGGTTTTGATGCACACTTCACCCAATCTTGCAAATACCGCGTTCTTGTCTGACACCGTCTCCAATGCCTGTAGGTAGCTTTTTGTAGCACCTTCAAAATTGTTGAATTCAAACTGTTTCTCAGCCTTTTCCAGCGCAGAAACCTGCGCATGAACACAAAGCGAAAGAGACAGTCCAAAGACTGGAAGGAGTATTTTTAGTGTATTCATAGTAATTATTTTAGGGGAATTATTCTTCTACATACTACCTAACCGCGAAAAAAAATGACAGACATTAAACGCAAATATCTAATTAACAAACACTTAAGCATGAGTGAACTGAATCCCGAATTTTGACACATTAGAACGAAATTTAATGTAAGCGGGATACATTATTAGCAGTTTTTTTACAGATTTTTTTCAGGGACGGAAAAAGGGGCTTATCTAAAGAACTTCGCGAGGAATTATTCTCCGGCGAAAGAAGGTATGACGGCAGATCAAAACCACCAAAAAAGAAACAGATAAGAAAGCAGTGGGATACAACCAACCTTCACCTTGAGACAGTTTCGAAAGTGATTTAAAGTAAATATGGAGATTTTCTTCTCAACAAAAGTTAGTCAAAAGTCAACTGGGAATAACCATTTTTATGATCCTTGCTCTTTCTTCAATAAGCAATTGCCGTTCTGCCGGAGGAATGGATGAGGCAGTGCGTGCCTGTCTAATCCTGTGCAGATAGTCCTGATAACTAATATGAAAGAAACAGAAATACGGAATCATGACGACGAACAGGGTAAAAAACAATTTTTGTACGATTATCGCTGCGAGAATCCAAAAGATATAAAAAAGCAGAAAAGAGAAAAAGCAGACACCAAACCACAACGAAGAGAAGTATTCTATGTCCTTGGATTTCTTTTTTGCGACCTTTTTACCATACATCCAGAAAGGTCTGCCAAGTACCATACCAATCAAATTCGGCAAGAATCCCAGAAAAATGTTCAGTCTTGCAAATACATTGGAACGCTCCGCATGCAGCACACCATAATCTGTCACACCATATTTTGATAACTTGACAAAATAATCTGTGGCACTGCTTTTCAGATTGTTTTTTGCGACTTCGTGCATATCATTTACAGTGTTGGCGACCAACCTGTCGTAGCGCAACGGAACAATATCCCTGTCTTTGATGGGAAACTGAGGTGCATTGATGTTGTTGCTGATTAATTCCTGCACCTGATCAACCACTTCGCGGTCATCCTTTTCATCAATATGCACGATTAACTGCCGCATACGGCGCTCAATTTCCTCAGTTATTTCCTTTACAGCCTTGTTTGCATTGTCGCGGTAGAGTTCCAGATAGTCAGCAACGCGAATGGGCTTAACGAAATCATACTTTACCACATCTCTGACCTGCGTTTTAAACGTGTAATTTACCGATGCGGGCACAATGTGAATATCCAGTTCACCATGTTTTTCAATGGCGGAAAATGCCATTCTTGCTGCACCTTTCTGAATAGGCTTTAGTCTCTTTTCCTGCAAACACAAACCCTCGGCGAATATGACAACATGCTGATTTTCTGACAGCAAATCCGAAACATAATCCATACTCACATAGTTGTTTTTGATGTTCGAGTATCCCTCCTTGAAGCGGAAAATGGGGATCATATTCAGGCTCTGCAGAATCCTTCGAAAAAAAGGTTTCTTAAACACGTCACCCCTAACCATGAAGTGTATCGGATCTTTGAGCATACAGGCCATGATGACAGGATCCAGAAATGCAGTCGGGTGATTACAAGTGATTAATACAGGCTTGTCCTTGGGAATATAATGGTCATTGTGAAAATAGATCTTTCTAAAAAACGTTTTTACCCCCAGTGTGGAATAGGGTTTTATCAGACGGTATAACAGCATAAATTTCCCGGAGTAGCCGACCTTGTTTAAAATAACATCACAAAAAAGGAATTAACAACAAATGCTGCTAATTTTGCACAAAAGTAGGAATTTTTGAACACAAACAACAAATATCTGATCGTTATCGGAGGCCCTACAGCTTCCGGGAAGACAGATCTTGCGATCGCTCTCGCAAAACATTTCGGGTGCAGCATCATCTCTGCTGACAGCAGGCAATTTTACCGGCAAATGAGTATCGGCACGGCAAAACCGAGCCAGGGGGAGCAATCACAGGCAAAGCACTACTTTGTAGATTCACTTGATATTCAGGAGCATTACAGCGTCGGAGATTTCGAGAAAGATGTACTCCTGCTACTCGATGAACTGCACCGGCACTCAAACCTTGTCATCCTTGCAGGTGGTTCCGGATTGTACCATAAAGCTGTCTGTGAAGGATTGGATGAATTTCCTGTTATCGACCCCGAATTCACAACAAAAACTGAACTACTTTACAAAAATGAGGGCTTACAGGGACTGCAAAATCAAATTCAGAAGCTTGATCCGGAGTACTACCAAAAGGCAGACATTTTCAACACCCAGCGCATGAAAAGAGCACTATCAGTCTGTTATGCAACCGGAGAGGCCTACTCCGCTTTTCTGCAGAAGAATAAAAAAAAGCGGAATTTCACACCACTTTATTTTTGTACAGATGTCCCAAGGGAAGTCCTATATGAGAAAATAAATCTTCGGGTCGATAGAATGATTGAGGCCGGACTGGAGATAGAAGCAAGGTCGCTGTTGGACTTTCAAAACACAAACGCCTTACAGACAGTAGGTTACAAGGAGTGGTTCAGCTATTGGAAGGGTGACTATCCCACAGTTGATTTTACAGTTGATAAAATTAAACAACACTCCCGAAACTACGCAAAAAGGCAGATAACCTGGTTCAAACATCAGGGTGAATACGTTTTCATAAATCCGGAAGACCCCGAAGGCCTCATTCGCAGAATTGAAGCGTTAATTTAAGTATATTTGTGCATACAAAAGCTATCGCAAGTTTAAAATAACCACTTGCGAGCCCGAGAAAATAAAAAGAAATTATGATAAGATCAAGAATTGCAGGAGTTGGTCATTACGTACCTTCACGAGTTGTCACCAATGATGACCTGTCAAAACTCATGGAAACATCTGATGAATGGATTCAGGAGCGCACAGGAATTAAGGAGCGCAGGTATGCCGAAAAACACAAGGAGACCACAACAACCATGGGGGCATCTGCTGCCAAAATTGCCATAGACCGGGCCGGTATTCAAAAGGAAGACATAGACTTCATTATTTTCGCCACACTTAGTCCAGATTACTACTTTCCGGGTTGCGGAGTACTGGTTCAGCGAGCGCTTGGAATAACAGGGACCGAGGTGGGTTGCCTGGATATCAGACAGCAGTGCACCGGATTTGTCTACGCAATTTCCATTGCCGATCAGTTTATCAGAACAGGTACCTATAAAAATATTCTTGTCATCGGATCGGAGATGCATTCCATGGGACTGGATTACAGTGACCAGGGTAGAAATGTCACTGTCATCTTTGGTGACGGGGCTGGCGCTGCTGTGCTTCAACCCACCACAAAACCTGGCCAGGGCATTCTGACCACCAGATTGCATGCCGATGGCACCCATGCTGAAGAACTTGCATTTATTAGTCCGGGTTCACACGGTGGTTATTACGGCAATGTTGAAGAATATGGTTTTCCCGAGGTTGAAAACGGGGAAATATTTGTTTATCAGGGTCTTATTGACAAAAAAGGATACTATCCCAATATGAACGGGCCGCTTGTGTTTAAAACAGCGGTCGTAAAATTCCCGGAAGTTATTCAGGAAGCTATGGATGATATTGGTGTTGAGACCAAAGATATCGACATGCTCATTCCTCATCAGGCCAATTTGAGGATATCACAATTTGTGCAAAAAAAGCTGTGCTTACCGGATGAAAAAGTATGGAACAACATCCAGAAATATGGCAATACTACTGCGGCATCCATACCTATAGCGCTATGCGAGGCATGGGAAGCGGGAAAAATTAATGAGGGAGACCTGGTTTGCCTTGCAGCTTTTGGAAGTGGTTTTACCTGGGGGTCAGCACTAATCAGATGGTAACAATCCGCATAAAATCGAATTCAATAAACCACACGTAATTCAATATATTTTGGGATTGTATTTCAGGAATCTTGACGGCATGCGGTTCATAGCTGCTGCTTTTGTCATTATAGGCCATTGTCAGCATGTAATGCTTGATCCGCCATTTAAAATCAAAACCTATAGTCCCTGGGCTGAAAAGCTTGCCGGATTTGGAGTTGATTTTTTCTTCGTCCTGAGCGGCTTTCTCATCAGTTACTTCCTCATAAAGGAGCTTTACAGTAGCAATTCCATCAACATTAAAAGGTTCTATTTCCGCAGAATACTCAGGCTTTGGCCTTTGTACTTTCTTAGCGGAATTACCGGCTTAGTTACTGCAGGACCGATTTTGAATTGGGTAGGGATACTGAATCAGACTCCCGATATTGGTGCCAAAATAAGCAATTTTTTGTACTTGTTTTTTTTCGCCATAAATTTCCAGACACTGCTTGGTCAAATGAACGATTACAGTTCGGCCATTGTCGGCCACTTTTGGTCACTAGCTGTAGAAGAACAATTTTACCTGATCTGGGCCCCACTACTGCTTGTTTTCAGAAAGCATCTCTACCTAATGCTTTTTTTGGTATGTGCAGGTGGTTACACGACTACTATTCACCAGCCGGATGTTTTTACAAATTGGTTCCACGAAAATGCACCATTAAGCCCCGTTTTTTTCACTACTAACAGGTTCTTTCATTTTGGTCTGGGAGCATTCATTGCATTACTTGTGGAAAAAAAATTATTGTCAGAGCTGCCTGCTTTTGTAAGTATTACGCTACAAGTGGCATTTATACTGCCCGCTCTGAATTATCTGTTTGGTCATCATTTTTATCCAATCGCACCAGAGCGTATTGTCAACGGATTAATTTCGGCCGGACTGATATTGATGGCGATAGCAAGACACTCAATCTTTCCGTTCGAAATTGCATGGCTAAAGTATCTTGGAAAAATCTCTTTTGGCATCTACATTTTCCACATGTTCTCCATCAGAATATGTTTTAAGTTGCTTGCTGACAGCGGACTACATCCGGAGCGTTTTGAATTTCATCTTTTATTTCCGTTAGTTTCTGCCATCATAGCAGTAACGCTCGCCTCGGCATCGTACGAACTAATCGAAAAGCGGTTTCTTGCCATGAAAGAGAGATATAAATAAAAAACTGCCTCAGGGCTCACATCCTGAGACAGTTTAACACTCTATTTCTTATTCTTAATCTTTGTTCAAATTCAATTAGTCAACATTGTCGTGTAGGTAGGCACTATCTGAACTAATGTGCGGCTCAGATTCATCTGTAATAGACCATCTGGACATCATTGGTTCAGAAGAATGCGGCACGTTATCCAAGGCGTAGCCTCTTCTCATGTAAGCCGGAATATTCTCCATATCGTTAACATTCTGCGGACTATTCATCTTTACGTTCAGGCTGCGCAGACGTTCTTTCCGAGCCATCGTTTCAGCAAATACACGCTTTCTTCTTTCATCTTCCAAACGACTATTCTCTTCACCTCTCACAAAAGGCTCCTGTTTAGAATAATGGTTTTTCTGGTAGCGATCAAAGTTGGTCGAATTGTTCAGGTTACCTGCATCAAAGTCAAGAATGTTGCTGTTCTCAGTAGGCTTGGTAGCCATTTCGAACAAAGACAGTTTCTTAGGGGCGTTTTTTTTATCATCGTCATCAAGATTTATTCTTGATGGAACTGCTGCAGCAGTTTTGGCGGTTGCTGGAATAGACCCCTGCACATCAAAACCTGTAGCAATGATCGTAACGCTCAGCTTGTCTCCCAAAGAATCGTCAAAGCAGTT
>CANHEE010000080.1 GCA_947459655.1 Lewinellaceae bacterium | reverse complement strand
TCCTTAAAATGGATAAAATTACACCGATATTGTACTTCATTCTTTTTGCGCCGTTGATTGGTATGTTGTTGTCGTTCATCATTTCTATTCTGACTATACACATCTGTAAACGTGCGAGCCCGGGGAAAGTGGATAAAGTTTTCCGTGGTTTGCAACTGGTCTCTTCTGCCGCTTTCAGTATAGGTCACGGTGGAAATGACGCCCAAAAAGTTGTAGGTATCATTGCAGCTGCCCTGGTAGCAGCCAGTGCCGATCCGGTAGTTTTTGAACAATTACCCGAATTTATGCAAATGACTGACCTCAAGCATATCCCCGCATGGATACCTATTTCCTGCTACATAGCCATAGGCGTGGGTACTATGTCAGGAGGTTGGAGAATCGTAAAGACTATGGGACAGAAAGTGACCAAGTTGTCTCCTTTTGAAGGGTTTTCTGCTGAAACAGCAGGTGCACTGACTTTGTTTGCCACTGCAAACTGGGGCAACATGGTTTCCGGTATCGGAAGTTGGTTCGGAATGGAAATTGACCCCAAGAAAGTTTCTGCCATTCCGGTGTCTACCACACATACCATCACCGGTTCAATCATCGGTGCTGGAATGATCAAACGCGTATCTTCTGTACGCTGGGGGGTTACCATCAATCTGATATGGGCATGGGTACTTACGATTCCGATATCAGGACTCATTGGCGCACTGGTGTATTACGCAGCCAGTTCTTTGCACTAATAAGCACAATAGCTGGCATATTTGCGCTGATGTAAGTTGTTGAAAAGCGGTGAAAACTTAAGTTTTCACCGCTTTTGTGTTTTTCGAGCATTATTTTTGTCTTATTTGTAGCGTTCAACCGTTGCTATGTAGAAACTTGTTAAAATTATTTTGAAAATGACTACTCGCCTAGATATAGCACTTGTAAAGAGGGGGCTTTTTGAGTCCAGGGAAAAAGCCAGGTTTGCTATTGAGAAACAGTCAGTCAGCGTGAACGGCAAGACCGTAACCAAGGCAAGTTTCCAGGTCGATGCGGATATAGATGAAATCTCGGTTACAGCAAATGTTCTGCCCTACGTCAGCGTAGGTGGTTTTAAACTGGAAAAAGCCATTAGGGACTTCAGTCTTGACTTTCAGGGAAAAACAGTGCTGGATGTCGGTGCATCGACAGGTGGCTTCACGGATTGTGCTTTGCAGGCCGGCGCTCAGATGATATTTGCGGTTGATGTCGGAAGTGGACAGTTGCATCCGACTTTGAAGGGACGTTCTGAGGTTATTTCCCTTGAAAATATGAATATTCGTGATCTGAACACAGGTCATCTTGAAAACCGGCAGGCGGATATAGTTATGATGGACGTATCATTCACCTCACAGATTCCGCTGTTTCCATACCTTAAGAAATTTCTTACAAATGATGGTTTTCTGCTTACGCTGATTAAGCCTCAGTTTGAAATGGAAACACACAAGCGTTTCAAGGGCGGAATAGTTCGAGATGAAAAGGAACATTCAGCAGTCTTGAAGAGAATAGAGGCTGCTGCAAAAGAAAATGGATTTGTGGTGCTCGGTATTATCGCGGCACCTGAAGAGGAAGGAAAAAACAAAGAATACCTTGCGCTTTTTAAACCTGTTGATTGGAAGGTATAAAACGCGACCAGAAGCCGGGATTATACTTTTCCCAGGCATGACATCCGAAAGGGAGCCGGTGTCCGGTCTTTTCAAAGCACTGTTCCGGATCAAGTTCAAAAGCAAAATTCATTGCAACATCTGCCTTCGGTATTTTGAAAAAAGGATTGATTTTTGGCATCAGGTAACACCAGAAGAAATCTTCATTTTTCGGAAAGAATATACTGATTGGTCGAAATGTAAGTGAGTTGCGGTAAAATTTCTGAACATTTCGAATACAGAAGCCACCATTTCCTACTTTGCCATGAAGCAGTTTTGATAGGTTGAAAATCGTTTTCTTTCCGGAGGGAGGAGTGCTTACCCAGGGTGCGCCGATAAAATCATATCCCCTTTTGCACCATTCAAGTAGTTCGTCCCGAAATACCCATGCATCGGTCTGGTAAATCAGTATGAATTTGTAATTCAAAAAACTGCGATAAAAATCCGGGCACATCATGAGCTTGTTGTAGCCACTGATTCCCACGAAATGATGATCTGCAAAACGCATGATAATCAGTTCTGCATCTGTGGATTGGTAAGCGCTGACATCCAGTGAGTTGGGACATACCAGAATCCTCGCATAATCCTGAAGAATTGTTTTTGCCTGAAGCAAGGCCATTTCTTCCGATCTGCTGATGACAGATTTATACACGGGAATGACTACTGCAATGTCTTTTTTATTCAGCTTCATTTTCAGCATTTCACAAAAAAACTGCCTTGAAAGACATCTTTTAAGGCAGTTCCCAATCGTTTCCGATTACTCTTTGTCCGGACTTTCTTTAGGAGGAATTATTCTCTTTTCTCTCTTGGTAATGGTAATCTCCTTAGGCCCGGCGATGATGGTAAATTCTGTACGGCGATTTTCCTGATGTTCCTCTTCGGTACATTCAACGTCATTGCCACACTTGTTTTTCAATTTGGATTCGCCGTATCCGACAGGCTTCAGACGGTCAGACTTTATTCCTCTTTTCTGGGTCAGCCATTTTACAACAGCGTTGGCACGGCGCTGAGATAGGTCAAGGTTGTATTTGTCCTTTCCGCGCGCATCAGTGTGAGAAGACAACTCAATCACCATATCCGGATATTTTACTAGCAAATCTGCCAGATAATTCAGTTCCTCTTCAGATTCAGGTCTGATATCTGCCTTGTCATAATCGTATAGAATGTTTTTCAATTCGATTGGCTGGTTGATTTCCACAGTAACAAATTCTTCAACCGGTTTAGGTTTTGGAGCAGCTTTAAGCGTAATAGTCTTCTCAATGTTCGTAGATTTTTTGAAACCTACTGTATTGAAATAAGAAGTATCAGGAGTATATCCGTTCTTTTTGACCACCAGCATATAAGAGCGTTCAAGGGTAAGTGGGGACTCAAAATCATTTCCGGTTTTATTTTCCTTGGTAGTAGTCACTCCCGGTTGATTATTGGTCATTTCTATTATCTGAATGTTTGCTCCATTCAAAGGCTTTTTGTTTTTGTCAACAATGCTGAGAATCAAACTGGATTTGATTTTGTCTTTGATGACAATCCACACATCATCGCAGCAGGTCTGCCCGACTCCACCTTTAAGCTTTCCGGTTCCGATACGATTGGAGGCCAGGAATCCGTTGCCTTCCTTGTCTACAGAAAAATTCTTGTCATCTGCTGATGAGTTGTATCCAACGCCCATGTTTTGGGGTTTGCTCCATCCCGTACCATCCCAGATGGTCACAAAAATATCATGTCCACCCATTCCCGGCAACCCATTAGAGCTGTAGTATAATTTTCCGTCGCTGTAATATGGGGTGATTTCGTCACCTGTGGTGTTCAGTACCTCACCCAGATTTACGGGAAAATCGTATGTATCATCTGTTTTTTTGGTTGCATAGAACAGGTCAAGTCCACCTTTTGTCCCTTCCATATCAGAGGAGAAGAAGAGTACCTCGTTCCCAAAAAGTTCTCCGGTTATGGGGTATAATACCCTGCCTGAGAAACTGCCTTTTAGTTCGTTGGCTGCTCCCCAACCACCATTTTCCCGCTGGGAGTAATATATTTTGGACTCTGCTACGACTTCACCCTGTAGTGTACCACGAGTGAAATACATTGTATTGCCATCTTTGCTCAAAGAAACACTGAAGTGGTGAAAATCGTCCCTATTGATGACTTTGTCAAGGGCTTTTATATTGCCCCAGCTGCTGCCTGTCAGCTGTGCGCTATAAATTCTGGAGTATACATTCGTTTTTCCGTCAAGTTCGGCCACGTTGTTTTTGCGGTCTGAGATGAATAACAACTCGCCGGCCTTTCCACTGTATGGTGATGTTTCTTTACCTCCTGAATTCACATCGGTACCTGCATTTTCTATGCGCAATAGTTCCTGGATCTGTGCCTCTTTCGCAAACTGGGCGCCCTTCAATTCGTTATCTGCCTCTTTTCTGATATCTGCTTCCGCAGCAGTTCTGGACATGTGTTCAAGAATGGCGATTGCCTCATCATATTTTCCATTCAACTTCAGCACTTTGGCATAAAGAAGTTGTATGTTTTTGATACTGTTGTCCTTGTCTTTTTTGATAACTGCAGCAAGTTTGGATTCTGCTTTGGCGTAGTCACGCATTTGCAGGTAGCAGAGTGCAGTCTGGTAGGCTATGACCTCTTTTTCCGGATTGTTTTTTTCTGATTTGATTTCGTCGTATGCCATTTCATACCAGGTGATGGCATTGTAGTAATCGTTTGCGGCGAATTGTTCTTCTGCAGTCTCTTTCATTTGACGAAAGGTGTGTCTTCCAGATAATGGTTGTGCAGCCAGGATGAAGCCAATAGAAACAAAAGCAAACGTTAAGATTGATGATTTCATATATAAATACCTGATTTTGCAGGTTTTAAAGTCTCGAATTGGATTTCTTTGATGTTGAGAAGGGTTTTCGGAAAATAACTAATCAATACTTAGGACAAACAAGAACAGGCTTTACAGTGGGTTTCTTGTATATTTTACCGGTGTACTGAACGGCAATTTCGATTGCGTCTCTTGCAGCATTGCTCAACAGACCGGTATTGACGTCGTATCCAACACCAATGGTGAAGTTTTTGACATCTACTCCCGCGAGCACATTTGCTGCATTTCCGTTGTAATCGTATCCAAGACCACCTTTTATAACTATCGGCGAGTCGCTGTCTTTTAATTTCATCTTATATCCGACCATACACTGCGGATTGATGGTGTAAACGGAATTTTGTCTGTGATACAGTAAGACAGGGTGGATGCTAACCTTATCGGTAATCTGTCGGTTGTAAGCAATGGTTCCGGCCATATAAAGTGGTATCCTTACGGTAGCCGGCTTGGATTTTAGAAGCGAGTATTTGGACCTTCCAACGTGATTGAGAGAGAAACCGATGCTGAAATTTGAAGTTTTGCTGATCGCGGTTTTGAAAAGCAGTCCCACGTTCATATCGGTGTAGCTCGCATTTCTGTCGTTGAGCGTGGCCCGGTAAAACGGATCAAGGTTGCCACTTTTCAGTTCGGAGTAGGACGAGGGGTCTGCAGACAGTTGCAGACCTCTGCTGCCGGCACCAAACTGAAGACCCAGTGTCAGCACGTTCTTAAATTTCTTGTCAAAAGAATAGTGGAAAGAGCCTGACAATGCAGTCATTCTGGTGCCAAGTTTGTGGGTTCCCGCCTGATCATTGGCATACATCAGCCCAACGCCCACCCAGTGTCTTTTGGCTACCATCAACACTGGCGCATCAATATAGCCTGTCAATGGACGATAGAGATTGCTGGACAGGGCATTCCATTGTGAACGGATGATGCCACCGGCCCTGTAGGTGCCTTCGAATGCTCCAGTCTGAGCAGGATTGATGAAGACAGGGTTCATAGTGTATTGGGTAAACTGGTATTGACTCTGAGCATGTGTCTTTGCTAAACCCGAAGAAAAGGCCACAAGGACCAACAGTAGTCTTGTAAATTTCATAGGAGAAATTTTGTCTTTAATATATAGATAGTATTGTGTTATGATTTTGGAAACAAATATACGAAACTTTGTAGAAGTAGTTATTCTATGTAGTTATTTTTAAAATACCCGAAGTGATTTCAGTTTTCCACGATGGGCTTCGGTACAAAAACCTCGTATCCCAGCAGTCCGAGACGTATATCGAGTGCTACCGTTTTGCCAATCAATATTTTGTAGTTTTCGATATTTTTAAATCTGACTTCAGCTGTTTTTCCATCTTTTTCTATGTAAACCACATATCCATTTGGAACCACATTTTCTCCCCTTAGTATGCCACCGCCTGACTTGAAAAAAGGTCGAATGTCCATGATCAGATACTGGGAGGTAAAGTCATGTTTTTTCGCCAGAAGATAGTTCAGGTTTACACCGGCGACCACAAAAAACAAAACAGACATAACGAGTGCAGTGAGTGCGATCTGTACCTGAGCAATCCGCTCGGAAGTGCCGGAATTTCTGATGTAGAGAAATGCAAAAGAAAGTCCGGAGGCAACACCAATTACTGAAAGAAAGGCCATTAATTCCCCGATTTGAAAAGTATTGGAGAAAAAGTCCTTCAAAAGAGCGTTGATGGCAACGAGCATCAACAGAATAATATTGACGGCTATGAGCAGATAGCGAACCATCGCACGATTTTTTTTGCAAAGTAGCAATAAATGTACTTTGACATACAAAATGGGGTCGTTTTTATGCATGATGAAAAAAAATACTACTTTTGCTACATGGATTCTTCTCTCTCAACGCTTAAAAATTTGCTGTTAGGTCTGCTCATTTCCCTGCACTGTTTTGCCGCTTTTTCGCAGTCCTCCGACTGGAAATTGCTGTCCAAGCCGGAGCAGATTCAGAGTGCGCTCAAAGTTGCAGAAGAGAGTAAAAATTCAGAGCCTGCCAAAGCTGCGGACTGGGCCCAGAAAGCCTACGATGTGGCAGGTTCAACAGGTGATCAGGACGCTATGGCACGGGCCTCGTTCATCATGGGAGAAGCATGGACAGCATTGAAGTCCTTTTCGAAAGCGAAAGCCAAATTCGAGCGTTGTGCTGCGCATGCTGAAACAGCTGGAAATTTTGACCTGTTGTCTGATTGTATGCAGAAGCTTGTAGCGTTTTCCGTTAAAGAGAATGATATTAAAAACATGGCACGATATGCACAGATGGCGGCTTCACTTCTTGGCAAAAAAGGAAGGTCAGCATCAGGAAACCGACCCCAGGGTTCGGGTTCCGATACCCGCTTTCAGCAACTCTCACAGGAAAATACCTCTTTGCACAGGGAGATTGATAACCTTCGTCAGCAACTCGCGGGCAGTACCAGTAATCTGAAGACGCTAGACCATGAAAGGGCTGTCATTGCAGACGCCAAGGAACAAGCCGAATTAAAGCAACAACAGGCTGAAATTCAAAACAAGGAATTCGAGCAGAAGATAAACAACATGTCGGTCGAAAAGGCCAAGGCGCTGTTGCTACTTGAGCGTAAGGCCAGTGAAAGAAGGCGTATTGAGGCTGAATATCAGAAAGACATCGCGCAGAAAGACCGTGAAATCAAAGTGCAGGAACTAAAAGCTGAACGCTCACAGGGTCTTCGGAACATTCTGATTATGGGCATTGCCGGAGCTCTGCTTGTCATGGTTCTGTTGTTCAACAGATTCAATGCCAACAAGCAGGCAAAGGAAATCCTGGAAGAAAAAAACAAGCTTATTGAGAAGGAGCAGCAACGTTCTGAAGAATTGTTGCTGAATATTTTGCCGCCTGCAATCGCCGGTGAACTGAAGCAAAATGGCAAGGCAAGGGCGCGTTCAGCCGAGGAAGTCAGTGTACTTTTTTCGGACTTTAAAAACTTTACCACTCTGGCCGAAAGCCTCAGTCCTGAGCAGCTGGTCGCGGAACTTGACTATTGCTTCAAAGGTTTTGATTTTATCATTTCCCAGTACAATATCGAGAAAATAAAAACCATTGGAGATGCCTACATGTGTGCCGCGGGCCTCAGTTCCAACTCCGGAAACGCCATCAAGATGGTTAGGGCTGCAACTGAAATGCAGCAGTTTTTGAAAGCTTACAAGGACATGAAAATCGCACGAAACGAACCATATTTTGAGGCAAGGATAGGCATCCATACCGGTCCGGTTGTCGCCGGGGTAGTTGGAAATAAAAAGTTTGCCTACGACATCTGGGGCGATACTGTAAACCTTGCAGCAAGGATGGAACAAAATTCAGAGGCTGAGAAAATCAATATATCCGAGACGACCTACCAAAAGGTGAGGTACGATTTCGATTGCGAGTATAGGGGCAAACTAAGCGTGAAAAACAAGGGAGAAGTTGAAATGTACTTTGTCAATGGTCCGCTGACCTAAGCAAATTCCAGTTTTCGGAGGCTTAGCCATCTGCACGACAAAATGAAAATACCTCCCTGGAAATAATAAACTGAATATTGAAAAACATATCCTTCTTATGAGTGAAAAAATGAAAGTCTGATACAAGAGCGAATCACTAAGTCAATTCACATCATCAGAAATCAAGAGGTCATGTTGGATAGTGTAGTGGCTGAAATGTATGGTGTCAAAACAAAGGTTCATCATCAGGCTGTCAAGAGGAACATCAATCGATTTCCCGAGGATTTTATGTTCCAGCTTCGATCTGGGGAATGGAAAAACTTGAAGATACAATTCATGTCCTACAGTTGGGGAGGCAGATGAACCCCTGCATATGTATTTGCAGAACAAGGAGTTGCATTGCTTTCTTCCGTGCTAAACAGTCATTCGGCCATTCAAGTGAATATTTCAATTGTGCGGGCCTTTGTTAACATGCGACAATTGGCCTCGAATTACGAGAATCTGGTAAAGAAAATAGATGAAGTGAGTGAAATCCGGGGTGAGCACAATGAGCATATTCGCGATGTTTACTTTATCATCGAAGAGTTGGCAGGGCCGGCATTGATAGAAAGAAAACCAATTGGATTTAAAAAAGATTAAGCTTTACATTTCACTAGTAAAGATCACTTTTGCAGGGCAATGCCCAGAATATACATACTGAAAAGTGGCCCTTGGCGGTCAAAAAGCTTCCTCGAACACAACAGTTTACAACTACGGAAAAATGTCCCTCAATTGGATGTTTTCGGTAAAAATGGCCAACTTTAAACTTGAAAACCTCGTTTGCAATTTTTTGTCTGCCATTTCGTCAGTAATTAGACATTTGCACGAATTTTGAGCCACTGAGGTAAGTGTTTCCTATTTTTTCAGCAGGCAGTAGAGAACTATACCTTCAGAAACTCGGTTGAAAGACCAGATATCCAAGAGCTAAGAGTTGAGAAACCCAATAATAGATCACATTATTAAAAACACCAATACAATGTTTCAGAAAGAAGAATTTAAAAAATACGCTACCAAACACCTGGGAATGAGTAGCATGCACCTTGAAAAATATACTGATCATGTGAGCAGTATTGCGGCTCCCAACATACACGCGTTCACGCCTGCTGTAGTTGAAGAGCGCCAGTTGAACGCCATTTCCATGGACGTTTTCAGTCGCTTGATGATGGACCGTATCATTTTCATGGGAGTGCCGGTAAATGACTATGTTGCAAATGTGATTCAGGCACAGTTGCTTTTTCTGGAGTCATCTGATCCGAAAAGGGATGTGCAGATGTTTATCAATTCACCGGGAGGATCGGTTATCGATGGTTTGGGTATTTACGACACCATGCAGTACATTTCACCGGATGTCGCGACCATCTGTACGGGTATGGCCGCTTCCATGGGCGCGGTACTGCTTGCCGCAGGAACCGCGGGCAAAAGAACTGCTCTACCGCACAGCCGCGTAATGATTCACCAGCCATTGGGCGGTATGCAGGGACAATTTAAGGATATGGAGATCTCCTACAACCTGATTAAGAAGTTAAAAAATGAGTTGTATGAAATCCTTGCCCACCATACCGGTAAATCGTTGGAGCAGATTGAAATCGACTGCGATCGCGACAACTGGATGACCTCGGCAGAAGCCAAAACCTATGGCTTGGTCGATGAGGTTTTGGAAAGAGGAATGAGAAAAGCATAATCCGTAAAGCGTAAATGCCCCGTGCCACACACTGGTACGGGGCATTTTTATTTAAATTTTTACGCCATTCCTCTAGATCACAGATATTTAATAGTAAATTTGTCAGGGTTCACCATAAATCAAACAGCTTTTTTTCATTAAATAAATAAACCATGTTAGGAATACCTTTTGTTTTGATTGTAATCTTTGTACTCGTGATCTGGGATGGGTTCGTTACCGTTCAGCAGGGAACAGTAGCTGTAGTAACCGTTTTCGGAAAATACCAGCGTTTGCTGCATTCCGGACTCAATTTTAAAATTCCGTTCATTGAGCGGATTTTCCGCCGAATCTCTGTCCAGAATAGGGCTGTGGAACTGGAATTCCAAGCCATTACCATCGATCAGGCCAATGTGCATTTCAAGGCGATGTTGCTGTATTCAGTGCTTGATTACCAGGAGGAGACCATCAAATCGGTTGCGTTCAAATTCATGAGTGAGAGCGATTTTTTACGGGCTCTGGCGCGTTCCATCGAGGGTGGAATCCGCAGCTTTGTCGCTACGCAAAAACAAGCTGAAATTCTTTCACTTAGAAAGGAAATTGTAGAAGATGTGAAGCGTCACTTGGATCCGACGCTCGACCAGTGGGGTTACCACCTGATTGATCTTCAGCTGAACGACATCGCTTTTGATGAAGAGGTAACCCGTTCTATGGCAAAAGTGGTGGCCTCC
Organism: Lewinellaceae bacterium; assembly: GCA_947459655.1. Lineage (GTDB taxonomy): Bacteria > Bacteroidota > Bacteroidia > Chitinophagales > Saprospiraceae > CANHEE01. Next base: position 3,248 of record CANHEE010000080.1, on the reverse strand, counting down.
AGCAATTTGCGCGCAGCAGCCGAGAATGAGGGTCAAGCCCTTTTAATTACCAAAACCAAGGCTGCAGAGGCAGAGGGTAACGCTATAAGAATTGCAGCTGCCGCCGAAAGAGAGGCTGCTCAGTTGCGTGGTCAGGGCGTTGCGCTTTTCCGCCACGAGGTTGCCCGCGGTATGGCCGAAGCAGCACACGAAATGCAGGAGGCCAAATTAGATACTTCTCTCATACTTTTTTCCATGTGGACGGAGTCGCTCAAGCATTTTGCAGAGCAGGGCAGAGGCAATACCATATTTCTTGATGGCTCTGCAGACGGGATGCAACATACCTTAAAACAAATGATGGCCATGACCCAAACTGATATGAATAATAAAGCCGGAAAAGAAAAGTAGTTTTTAGCTTATTATACCTGAAGCCCCGTTGTTGTCGCAACGGGGCTTCTTTTTTACCCCTTTTTCGATGAAAAGTTATATTTTAAACTTTTCGGAGAAAGCGCGTTCGGTTTAAAACAAAAGGTTTATATTTGCGTCGATGAATCCAAATCTAAATCCCAATAAAGATCATCAGAATCAAGAAGTTGAGAAGGTGCTGAGGCCAAAGGTACTTGAAGATTTCAGCGGTCAGCCCAAAATAGTCGAGAACCTTAGGATTTTTATTCAGGCAGCCCGTGGGCGCTCGGAGGCCCTTGATCATGTCCTCTTGCATGGACCGCCGGGTCTTGGTAAAACGACCCTTTCGCATATCATCGCCAATGAGCTGGATGCCAATCTGAAGATGACTTCGGGTCCGGTTCTCGAAAAACCTGGCGATCTGGCAGGTATTCTTACCTCACTGGAGGAGGGAGATGTTCTTTTTATCGATGAAATTCACCGATTGAATACAGTAGTGGAGGAGTACCTTTATTCCGCCATGGAAGACTATCGAATTGACATCATGATCGATAGTGGTCCCAATGCCAGAAGCATTCAGCTAAACCTGAACCCTTTCACGCTCGTAGGTGCTACAACAAGAATGGGATTGCTTACGGCACCGATGAGAGCAAGGTTTGGAATCAACTGTCTGCTCGACTACTATGACGTCAATACGCTTACCAGAATCATACGCCGTTCGGCTTCCATACTGAATGTGCCCATTACCGATGAAGGCGCACTGGAAATCGCCAGACGAAGCCGTGGAACGCCAAGAATTGGAAATGCTCTACTCCGCCGAATCCGGGATTTTGCCCAGATAAAGGGTGATGGTAATATTGGAATTGAAATAGCCCGGTTCGGACTCAATGCGTTGAATGTAGACGATTCCGGTCTGGATGAGATGGACAACAGAATCCTGAGTTCCATTATTCACAAGTTTAAAGGGGGGCCGGTTGGACTGACCACCATCGCAACAGCAGTCGGTGAGGAAGCCGGAACCATTGAAGAAGTGCATGAACCTTTTTTAATAATGGAAGGCTACCTACAGCGGACATCACGCGGGCGTGAGGCTACTGAGAAAGCATACAGGCATCTGCAGGTTCCTTATCCCATAGGAAAGTCAGGAGCTCCTTCGCTCAATTTGTTTGAAGACTGATTACTTGACCAGGCCTTCGTAAAGCCAGTCTGCCAGCGCTTCCCGGTTCTGTACTATCAGCAGCCTTTTAAGATCTCTGTCATTTTTTATATTTCCCAGTTCGACATAGACGGAAGTGGGTTTGGTTTCCCGCAGCATAAAAAGGTCTCTGCGGCTAACTTCACCACCGTAAGCCCTTCCTTTCGGGTAATTGAAGGCAAAGGTGTTCTGCATGGTTATGGCCAGATTTTCGCTGGCATCGCTTCCCGATTTGTAGTAAAAAAATACATCGGTCTGCTCTTTTTTGCTCCTGGAATCGACATGAATACAGATCAAACGCTGGAATTTTAGCCCCTCTTTTTTGTGTTTTTTGTACAGCTGGTTAACAATACTTGCTCTCGCTGCGAGCCTTGATCGTTGGCCTACAGGTACTTTTGCAGCGGGGTAATGCATTTCATCTTTGTCGCAGGGGAGGTAATCTCCATTTCGGATACCGTCGTTCGGGTCTCTCGTTAGCATATACACCGTCGCACCATTTTCCAGTAGTTTTTTGGCCAGTCGGATGGAAACATCATAGGCGTACTCGTCTTCGCAGAGTGTGTTTCTGTGGTGCCTGTGCTGGGCGCCCGGGTCAGGACCGCCGTGTCCTGCATCCACGTAGAATACCTTACCCGATAATAGTTTGCTTTTTTTGTTTTTTGTTTCATCGTTGAAAAAAATCGGCACCGCTTCTTTTGAAGAATTCGGTTCCTTTTCCTCAACGTCTGCTTCATTGCATTCCAGCTCGTGGTAAGGCACCCATATATCTGCCCCTTTTTTTAGTGGTTTTTGCCTCACCCTTGATTTCAACATTTTACTATTGTAATCTTCGATTTTCCGGGGCAGCTGAGGGTCATTCGTTTTTACCGAGCTTTTTATGCTGATACCATTATGGGCATAAATGAGGACGGGTATCTTGTAGTAGTGGTTTTCCAGAAGCGGGTCGCTTGACTTTAACTTGTTGATTCGATAAAAATGTTCAATATTGCAGTCGTAGTCATCAAGAGCGAATCTACGGAGCAAGGCATAGACACCTTCTCCTTCCCGAACCTTCGCAGTCAGGTATAGTGGTTTGGGCTTTGCAGCAGAAGACAAGACCGGAATCAGTATAAAAAAGAGGAATTTTAATGGGAAAGATGGCATCGGTTTGCGTAGTTTTGCAGGCGGTCCGGAAATGCGGCCGTTTGATTTGTTGAAAATCAAAATAGAAATTATTTCATCTGATTCAGCAGGCAGGTACAATTGTGATACCCGCCGGATTTCACTCTACAAATATGTACCTGCTCAAAGAGATTTACTATCTGCTGCAGAAAGAGATAAAACTTGAACTGAGACAAAAGTACGCTATTGGAGGTATTTTTCTCTATGTTGCGTCAACGATTTTTGTTGTTTACATGGGTTTTGTCAAAATACAGCCCAAAGAGTGGAATGTTCTTTACTGGATTGTCGCGCTGTTTGCATCCATAAATGCCGGTGCAAGAAGTTTCTCCCAGGAAAGCGGCTACAGGCAATTGTACTTTTACCAGGTAGCCAATCCAACGGCCATTCTACTTTCAAAGATCATTTACAATACCATTCTGCTCTCGCTGCTTAATCTTTTGATTTGGGTGCTATTGGGCTTTATCATGGGCAGTCCTGTAAGGGACAACGCTGCTTTTTTGACGGCGCT
>CANHEE010000079.1 GCA_947459655.1 Lewinellaceae bacterium | reverse complement strand
TAGGTTCAAAAACATTTCTTTCAGAATTGGAGTAACCGAAACCATACCCATACTGAACATGAAATTTTTTAAAGTGTTGCGCTTTGCTGATTAGCCAGCCACCGGCAGAATTCACGGTATTCCGATCGTCAAAAAACTGTCGGTTGCAACCCAGGTGGGCTGTGAAAAAAGGCAAGGCTTCCGTTTCAAACTCGGCTGAAATATTGTTCTGAATAAGGCCATATTCCGTACTTTTCAGGGTTCCCAGGTAGGGTTTTCTGTTTATGCCCATACCAAAGCGGTTGTTTTTGTCTGCCTTATACTGCAGGTCAATGCTACATGTCCAGTTCATTTTATCCCTGAAATGTTGGTAGAGTCCCGCCGATACAGCAGCACTCAAGCCGTAGCGGGATAACAAAAAGCGGTTTCGCATATTGAATTCCAGCATATAGTTTTTTGTGCTGAAATTATAGTTACTTATCTCCACTCGCGGGTTAAGCAACGGAGAGCGGTATTTCTCCATTGAAATGTGTTCTGCGAAAAGGCTCATTGGCTGGTTGTCGCTCGGGTAATCAAAATTCGATTTGATATTTGTTGCGCAGAGTTCGGCTATGTTTTTCTCAAGTTGGTTTATCAGCGTTGTCTGGGGATACCATTGCTTGATGGTCTCAATAACTGATTTCGCCTCACCAACTTTCCCGTACCAGAATAGGATATTGGCCTCCAGCAACAAAGCCTCTACAGGGGTATTTCCCCGTGCTTTTATGTCGTTGATGAGTGCAAGCGCACGACTGAGTCGTCCACTTTCATACATTACCCTTGCATAGTCGAGTTTAAGACTGAGGTTGTCGGGTGCGATTTTAAGCGCCTGCTCGAACAATACGGATGACAGTTTATCGTGTCCGTTCCAGTGGGCCACCTGTCCATATAACCAATTGGTTTCCAGGTCATTTCGGTTTTTGCGATAGTGTGCCTGAAGCTGGTTTTCCGCCTTGAGGTAATTTTTCTCAGCTATGTATTTCCTTACGTGCTGCAAGGCTTCGGTTCCTGCCCTCTTCTGGGCAGTTGCAATGCCGGTGGACAGCAGGAAAAGAAACAGCGACCCGACGGTCAGTAATCTGCTGATTTTGAGGTTGGTCATGCGTGGGTACATTGTATTTGTTGGCACCATTTCTATGGTGGCACTATGGGTAAAATGCTGCGGATTTTTTCTGTATAGGTAAAGCAAATATAATCATTTGCGCATCCAATTCACATTAATATTCAAGTCGCCGGTTTACTGCATTTGGTTGCAGCGTTGGCGGCAAATGGTTTTCCCAACAATTATATTGAACCCGTATTTGACTTTACCTGAAGTTTGACTATTTTTGCATACACAACTATGGAACAGCAGCTTCATCCAATTACAGCCGAGCAGGCTTTGAGGTTTGAGAAGGAACTCTTGCCTCATGCGGATTCGCTTTTCAACTTTGCCATGCACCTGACCAATTATAAAGAAGAAGATTCCAATGATCTGGTTCAGGACGCTTATTTTAAGGCGTTGCGCTTCATGGACAAATATGAGGCCGGAACCAATCCCAAAGCATGGTTGTTTACGATTCTGAAAAATGCTTTTATCAACGAGTACCGTAAAAAAGCAAAGCAGCCCACAAAAGTAGATTTCGAAGATATAATTCATTATCAGCAGGATGATGAGCACGGTGCGTCACATCTGGATTTTCGCGATGATGTCTTTGAAAATATGATGGGTGATGAAGTCACCAAAGCCATTTCTGAATTGCCGCAGGAGTTCAGAACCGTCATTATTTTATGCGACATCGAGGGTTTCAGTTACGAGGAAATTGCGCTGATTGTGGATATTCCGATAGGAACGGTGCGTTCAAGGCTGCATCGGGCAAGAAATCTCCTGAAGGAAAAACTAAAACGTTACGCAGAGCAGTTTGGCTACAAAGACAAGCGTTCTTAGGGAAAGTTCTGCTCTAGCTGATCCTGCATAAAAGAATACCATCAAACCCCACCAAGTCTTTTATATGGCCGGGTGATGGGAGTAAAAATATTTTCTTAACGAGCCGGGGGTTCATACCCAAATGCACGGTAGTTGTATCAGACAATGAAAAAAAAGTCAGTACATCGTGGCAATTTGAGCGGGAGAGTACGCGATGCTTCCGGCGAAAAAAAAGATTGTCATGTCACTCACTAACAATCATCAGGAATTGTTTCAAAAGGTAAGTCTGTATCTGGATAATGCACTGAGTGCAGAAGAACAGTCGGCATTAATGCAGGAAATCAATTCTGACCCCCACACCCTCGAACTACTCTCCAAAGAACAAAGATTTCGCGATTTTGTAAAAGCTCGTACCGAGCGTCGGAGTGCCTCACCTGCGCTAATTCAGGCCATCAGGGAAAAAATCAGGATAGCACCTGCCTGAAATCTCCTCAGAACTAATTTTGCTGCGGATAAATCCGCTTAAAAACCAGCAATAGCTGCACTGAAGCTTTTGCATGATGTGCTATGCCCCATTCCACGAGGTTAACAACAGCTGGTTTACCGCTTAATCTTACCTCATTTTCGCTGATTTGCAGGTCAGCTTCCATTTGCACGGGCCTAACCATTTCCTTTATCTTCAGATCAAAACCAATCCTGTGTTCTGCACTCTGCTCAAGGCCTGCTTTTTCAGACCTTGTCATAATGCCCCTGCCCACCGGATACATTGAACAGCTCAAGAAAGCGGAATCCTTCAGCACCTGTGCTTTCTTTATCGCCAGATTAGGATTCATGTTTCCGATGCTCAAAGCATGAAAATCCATCACAAAATCTGCCGCTGCCGGTACACCTTCCAGAACAGAGAACCTTCCGGAGCTCAGTGGTACGTCGACAATGGTGTATACTCCCTGAGAATCCAGTTTCCAAGTGCAACGGGATGCTTTTGTATCAATATCATACAAATTGCTGATTCCGGGTGTAATTTCGATTTTTCCGACTGTTCCCACCTTGTCGTTTTTACAGGTCAAAAGAAAAAGTGCGGAGACGAGGATAAGAATTTTCGGCATAGATGTCCGTTTTCTGTTAACAGAGGCTAGCAAGGTATAAAAAAAGTGCTACCCCAGCATCTGGAATAGCACTTTTGGTTCTGAAAAAGACGGCTTAACCGTTTCTTTTTGTGGTAGCACCGATTACATCACGGGCGAACAGAACGCGTTTTCTCCAGTAGTCTGAGTCGTTGATGTTTTCAACCACAACTCCTCGGGTGTTTGTACTGTGCACAATGGTTATGTTACCCTTGTTGTTTTTGACAATCAGCGCTACGTGGTTGATGCGCTTTTTTCTGCCAAAGAATACAAGGTCACCCACCTGTGCATTCGCGAGGTCAACTTTTTTTCCCAGGACTGCCTGGTTTGTTGATCCATGCGGCATACGGAATCCGTATCTATTCAGGATAAAACTGGAAAAACCGGAGCAGTCAAATCCCTTGTCAGGATTTGTGCTCGCGTAACGGTAACGCGTACCTACATAGGTTTTCGCGTGGTTGATAATGTCTGTTCTTAGATCTGCGGCAACGACTTTGTTCTCCAGAGATTTTACAGCTGCCGTGCTGCTGTCGGTCCTACGCACGACAGTACACGAGACCGTTAAAAACAATACTGGAAAAACCAGCATCATCAGCTTAACTGCGTTTTTTGTCATTGATAGGATTTAGTGTTTGTATCGAACCTTAAAAGTGGTTCAAGGTAATGAGGTATAAGACCTGAAGGGTAGTCCTTCCGGCGTCAAAATATACCTATAGAGACTGCAAAGGTCGCTCAAATATTTTACAAACCCAAAATTTTAACGCTTCATTATTAAAAAAAGCAGAATTTAAAATTTTTGGAAAACGACAAATATCTATAATTCAGAATATTATACTATGTTAAAAATATGAAATGAAAATATACTATGTTAAACTTAACTATTTTTTAACATTATACATGCTGCTGTTTTAACGTATTTTTGGGCATTATTCAATGCTGATTTCATCCAGAAAAATCCATGATTTGCCTTTGTCGGCTGCTCCTTGATGCCATTTCGGACAGAGTCCCCTGTTTTTTACAATAATCTTCACGAACCTGGCCCTGCCGGTCTTTTTGATAACCACCTCTTTGACGATGCAACCATCCTCTTTTTCGTCAATATCGGTTTTTACCGTTTTAAGTACTTCGTAGTGTAAACCATCTGTGCTGATAAAGGTTTGAATTTCGGTCGGGGCAAAAATCCAGGCGTTTTGGTCCTGGAGAATTCCCACTGAAATACTATTGATATCCTGTTCTTTTTCAAGGTCAATAACCGCTTCACAATCGACACCCTCATAGCCCTGCCATTCGCCGGTGTGGTAGTTTTTTCCTCCCCTAATGAAGTCAGTCAAAGCACTGTTTCCACCTGCTGCATATTGATTGGCGTATTTGTTTTTTAGGGTTATTTTTCGGTTGAATGGTATTTTTGTAAAGCGCGCATTGTACCAAACCCTCTGTGTCGAGCTGTCTTTTTGCTTTATTCTGAAGTACAAATCGGTAGATTCACCGATGACTATTGGTGTCTGATAAGAGAATATCGTATCTTTTTTGCCCGGACGGGGAGTATACCATTCAATTCCGGCCGACTTATCTGCCGAGGCCAGTTCAATTGTGGTCGAGTTTCTGAAGCTCTTTTCGCCTTTGGCTACATAAGGTGCCGGCACGATAAGGTTGTCTTTTATTTCTGTTACAGGAAAATCTTCTCTCCTTGTCCCCCATGTAGAAGGTTTTCCTCCCATAGTAAAAGTAATTTCACCGCCGCTCATGATTTCTTCATGGCTAATCCAGGATCTGTTCAGTGGCATCCCATTCAGCATCACAGATTGAATATAGAAATTTTCATCGCTGAGATTAAGTGCTTTGATCGTAAATATTTTGTCCTTAGCCAATTTGATTTTCATCATCGGGAAACGCGGTGTCCCAATGATGTACTGTCCTCCGCATGGATTTACAGGATAGAAACCCATGGCGCTGAATACATACCAGGCCGACATTTGTCCGCAGTCTTCATTTCCAATGAGTCCATCCGGTCTGTTGAGATAAAACTCGTCCATGATTTTGTGCACAATTTCCTGGGTTTTGTATGGTTTTCCCATGAAATTATAGAGGTACGCGATATGATGGCTGGGTTCATTGCCGTGTGCGTACTGGCCGATTAGTCCGGAAATGTCCACCTGTTCTCTGCCGGTGGTTTTGCTTTCAGCAGCAAATAGCGCATCCAGTTTCTGTTCGGCGGCTGCAGGTCCGCCCTGCATTTGCATCCAGGTACTCATGTCTTGTGGTGCGGAGAACGAGTAATGCCAGGAATTGCCCTCTGTAAAATGTGAGTTTACCTCATCGGCCCTGAATGGTTTCACCCAGGTTTGGTTTATTTTGGCCTGAGCAAATCCATGCTCGGGATTGATTACATTTTTGTAGTTCTGCGCTCTTTTGATGTATTTCCGGTATATGTCTTCTCTGTTCATGGCTTTGGCCATTCTTGCGATGCAGTAGTCATCGTAGGCATATTCCAGCGTTTTTGAGACACTTTCATGATCAGCTTCCGCCGGAATGTAACCAAAACGTGCGTAAGCTTTTTGACCGAAATGATTGATTTCCGTGCTTTTTATCATGGCTTCCAGCGCATGCGCTGCATCAAAGTTGTTGATGCCCTTCAGGTATGCATCTGCAATTACCGGGATGGCGTGATTCCCAATCATACACCAGGTTTCGTTTCCTGCAAGTTCCCACATGGGTAGTGCGCCGCTCTTGTCGTAGTCTCGGATAAAGGTATTGACAAAATCGCCCACCAGATCTGGTTGCAAGATAGTGTACAAGGGATGTGTGGCTCGGTAGGTATCCCAGAGCGAAAAAACGGTATAGTGTTTTCCTGAAGGGTTGCTATATGTTTTGTTATCCATCCCACGGTATTCTCCGTTGACGTCCTGAAAACTGTTGGGTACGACAAAGTTGTGGTAGAGGGCCGAGTAGAAATTGATTTTATCGTGGATATTGTCGGTTTCCACTTCAACCATGGACAATAATTTATCCCAATCGCCGGCGGTCTGGCTTAGTACTGGTGTTTTTGCCTTGTGAGCTGCTTCCAGCTCTGCCTGGTAATTCCATCTTGCATTTTCAATACTGACCGTCGAGATACCAACTGCGACGTAGAGTTTGTTGTCCGTTTTGTCGGTAGGTCTGAAGGCGCCAACGAGATTTTTTCCGTTTTTCGAGATGGTTTTTTTCAATTTAACCGGACTGGAAAACCGAATGTAAAAATACACACGCTGGTCTTTGGCCCAGGCTTTGGAATAGCGAAAACCCTCCACGGTCTGGGGACTGGTCTGCTTGAAATTTGCATCGATCAGTGCATCTCTGTGAAGCAGGTCAAGCACGATGTGACGTGGTTCGTCTCCGCTGAAATGGTATATGTGGTAGCCGCAGTGCTCAGTAGCCATTAGAGTCACATCTATCCCATAGTCGTCCAACCGGGTTTTATAAGCCGTTACGCTGCTTTTTTCGTTTGATTTACTGAAGGAGGAGCGGTAGCCTTTTTTGCCGTTTGCACCATTGTTTAGCCTGATTTTACCCGTTGCAGGCATGAGCAGCACATCACCATAATCAGGTACTCCGGTTCCGCTCAGGTGGGTATGTGAAAATCCATAAACAATGGAATCGGAGTAGTGGTAACCGGAGCACCCGTCCCAGCCTTCAAGGCGGGTGTCAGGACTAAGCTGTACCATGCCGAATGGTGCACAGACGCCCGGGAAGGTATGTCCGTGGCCGCCGGTACCGATGAATGGATTTACAAAGCGCGTATTCTGAGACTGAACTGCAAGGAAGCCTGTAGTTAACAGTAGAAACAGAAGGGTGATTTTCTTTTTCATCAAAGGTGTTTTTGTGCGAAAGCAAAGATAGTATTAAAATTTATGCGATTTGATGTTGACAATGTGATTTTCAGCAGTGCCCTTGGTACCGTCTCTGAACGCACATTTCCGCCTCTGATTCGGCAAAAAAAATTAGCCAAAAAGCCATATCTTTGCCTCAATTTCTGTCATTATGGCACAGAAAGTAAAATGGCATGTTTTTAACGGACAAGTATTGTCTGTAGGCGCAACACTTCAATTTGATATTGCGTTAATACCTTCTTACTTTACATCTGTATAAATCAATCCCGTGCAGCGGGACTTAGAGGAGAGATATGTTTAATTTTTTAAAGGGATTACTTGGCGGAACCAAGAGTGAGCGAGAGCTTAAGGATTTTGTTCCGATTGTCAATAAAATCAACGATGAATTCGGTAAACTGCAGCACATCAGCAATGATGAGCTGCGCAATAAAACAACAGAATTCAGGAAGCGTATTCAGGATTATGTTGCTGAAATTCAGCAGGACATAGAAGAAATGCGTGCAAAGGCGATATCCACTACTGACATTGAGGAAAAGGAAGATTTGTTTGAAAAAATTGATGCGCTTGTCAAGGAAAAAGATGAGGCATACGAGGAAATTCTGAAGCAAATTCTTCCCGAAGCTTTTGCAGTGGTCAAGGAAACAGCCCGCCGTCTCAGCGAAAATGAAATTCTGGAGGTGACTGCCACCGAGCACGACCACACAATTGCCGGTAAAGGACACGACTACGTAACCATCGAGGGGGAAAAGGCCTTGTGGAAAAACAACTGGATAGCTGCCGGAAACAGAATCACCTGGAATATGGTGCATTATGATGTGCAGCTGATTGGGGGTATGGTGTTGCACTCCGGTAAAATTGCCGAAATGGCAACGGGAGAAGGAAAAACCCTGGTTTCCACCTTGCCATCTTACCTCAATGGACTGACAGGCGAGGGTGTTCACGTAATTACGGTCAACGATTATCTGGCCCGAAGGGATTCCGAGTGGAACGGGCCATTGTTTGAGTTTCTACTGCTTACCGTTGATTGCATCGACAAATACAAACCACACTCCGATGAGCGCAAAGCAGCATATCAAAAAGACATCGTTTACGGAACAAACAACGAATTCGGATTTGATTATCTACGAGACAATATGGTGCGTGAGACCACTGAAATAGTGCAGCGCAAGCACCATTATGCCATGGTGGATGAGGTAGACTCAGTTTTGATTGATGATGCCAGAACACCCCTCATCATCAGTGGTCCGGTCAGTCACAGTACTGATGACCAGGATTATATTGAACTGAATCCGATGGTTCAGAGGCTTTTGCAGGAGCAACAGCGCAACGCCACACAGTATCTGGCGACCGCAAGAAAACTGTTCAATGACGGTATTGTCGGTGTGGAAGAAGGAGAGGCCGGTCTGGCACTTTTGAGGGCACACAGATCCCTGCCAAAGAACAGGCCATTGATCAAATTCATGAGCGAGGAAGGTGTGAAGGTGCTTTTCCAGAAGACGGAAAACCACTACATGCAGGAGCAGAGCAAACGCATGAAACTGGTTGATGAGCCGCTTTTCTTTACCATTGAGGAGAAAAACAGGGACATACAACTGACCAAAAAAGGATCAGATTACCTTGCTAAACTTACGGGAGATGCAGATTTCTTCAGCATCCCCAATATGGCGGAGAGCCTCGTGCAGATTGACGCAGATGACGCGCTCAGCAGAGAGGATAAAGTACTCAGAAAAGAGCAGCTTGCACAGGAATTCGCTGTCAAATCAAAGCGTCTGCATGCCATCAGCCAGTTGTTGAAGGCCTATGCGTTGTTCGAAAAAGATGAGGAATACATCGTCATTGATGGCGAGGTAAAAATCGTAGATGAACAGACGGGTCGTATCATGGAAGGACGCCGCTACTCAGATGGCTTACATCAGGCCATTGAAGCCAAGGAAAATGTGAAGGTGGGTGAAATTACCCAGACATATGCCACCGTTACGCTGCAGAACTACTTCCGCATGTACCACAAGCTTGCCGGTATGACCGGTACGGCTGAAACGGAAGCGGCAGAATTCTGGGAAATTTACAAACTCGATGTGAGTACCGTGCCAACCAATAAGCCCATGACCCGTAAAGACATGGAGGATCTGGTTTACAAAACAGCACGGGAAAAGTACAATGCAGTTATAGATGAAATTGTGCGACTGACTGAGGCCAAACGGCCGGTTTTGGTGGGTACAACTTCAGTGGATATCTCAGAAAGACTTAGTCGTATGCTGCAAATGCGAGGCATCGACCACAATGTACTGAATGCCAAGCAACATGCCCGTGAGGCAGATATCGTTGCTGAAGCAGGACTACCTGCCAAAGTGACGATTGCTACCAATATGGCAGGCCGGGGTACGGACATCAAAATCAGCGAGGAAGTAAAGAAGGCAGGGGGGCTGGCCATCATCGGAACGGAAAGACACGATTCAAGAAGGGTAGACCGCCAGCTGAGGGGTCGTGCAGGCCGTCAGGGCGACCCCGGAACATCGCAGTTTTTCGTATCGCTGGAAGACAACCTAATGCGTTTGTTTCAGTCGGAAAGAATAGCAGGGATGATGGACAAAATGGGCCATAAGGATGGCGAAGTCATCCAGCATTCAATGGTAACCAAGTCTATCGAGCGTGCGCAGAAGAAAGTAGAGGAAAACAACTTTGGTATCAGAAAGCGTTTGCTGGAGTACGACAATGTCATGAACATCCAGCGGGAAGCCATTTACAAAAAGCGGAGAAATGCTTTAAATGGCGACCGCCTAATCATTGACCTCAACCAGATGTTTACTTCGCTGACTGAAAATCTGGTGGCTGCGCACAAGGAAAACGGTGACTTTGATTCCTTCCGTCTGGCATCGCTGACCATATTCGGGATGGATCCGGAAATCAGCAAATCCACTTTTGATACTTCAAAAACGGATCAGATTGCGGAACAATTTCAGAAGCAGGCCCAGGACTTTTACAACGAAAAACGCAATAAGATTGCTGAAACACTGTATCCGTTCATCAAGGACGTGCACGAGAAAGAGGGTCATCGCTACAGTAGAATTTTGGTGCCATTCACAGATGGCAGCACGCACCCACTTCCGGTATCTGCTGACCTGAAAAAAGCATACGACTCAAAAGGGCGCTCTATCATGAGCGATCTGGAACAAGCCATTACCCTGGCCATCATAGATGAAGAGTGGAAAGAGCACCTTCGCAATATGGATGATCTGAAAGACTCAACGCAAGGTGCATCCTTTGAGCAGAAAGATCCATTGGTTATCTACAAAATAGAGGCATTCCAATTGTTCAAGGATTTTATCAACGTCATCAATGAGAAGGTTATCTCCTACCTATACAAGGGAATGGTGATGATCAGGGAGGAAGAACAAGTGCGACAGGCACCGGTACCGTCCAAGCTCAATCCGCAGCAACTGAAAAACAATCGTTTTCAGGAGCAAGAGCGGATGCAGCGACAGGCTATTGAAAGTTCAGGTTCTTCGGCCGAGCAGGATCGCAGAGCAGCCCCCGTTGTTAAAGATCCGAAAATTGGAAGAAATGACCCTTGTCCTTGCGGAAGCGGCAAGAAGTTTAAAAACTGTCACGGCAGTTAGTCCCTGATTCCTTCGACCTGATATTAAAAAAACGTTTTCGCTTTATGCGGTACATACAAAAAAAGCGGCCGTCCCCACGGCTGCTTTTTTTGTATGTACAAAATGGTCCCCACAGGAAAATTGCTTCCAAATTTATTGGGCCATAGAATGGCGTGTGGTTTCATTGTAACGCACGATAATCAGCAATACGATTATACTGATGATTGCTGAGAAAAAGCACCAGACTGATATGATATAATCGGTGTAAAGTAAAGCAGTTATCAGAAGGGATACTGCTACTGCAAGTCCCATAGTCCACATCCAGGTAATCCGGGAAACAAAAAGCGGAACCACTGTCGCCAGGAAGTAAAGGTAACCAACGCTTTTGCCTAGAGCAGCCGGATATTGCTGTTCATATGCAATATGACCTGCTTCTGCGACCGCCTTCACAGGAAAGTTGAGCAGACAGTATCCCAGATATGAGGAGACCAGTGCTCCGATTGTCACCAATATTTTCAGGGCAGCACTTCTGTTTTCAGAGATTTCCATAATAAATACCCCTAAAGGCACCCAAATAGGCCAAATAATCTGGGCAAAAAACAAAAAATTGTATGTAGCTACACCTTGTAAATGCTGATATGCGGGATCTTGTAGGGCGATCCAGAGAACGCCTTCAGTAAATTGCTGAATGGCAAAAAGAAGCGGAATGGAGGCGAAAACAACCTGATTGGTTGTTCCGGCTTTTTTTAATGTCAGTACACCCGCACCGGAAAGTACAACGCCTGCACTGATACTTGAGACAGCTGAAAAACACATGGAGCATCGGTTTTTGTAGTGAAGAATAGCGGAGTACGGCGGAGTGAAGAGATGCAAATCCGATCTCTGTCAGTACAGACCTGAAACAAATATAACTGTTTTTATAACAAAATCCTTGTTTTGGTTCCTGTAATATTAGGAAAAAATAAAATGCAGTTATTTAGGTCCGGATGAGTTCATTTCAGTCTCCGGCTATCCAGAGGGAGGGATTTTCTTTTTCGCGATTTTGCCAGAGTTCAAAGTGGAGGGTATTGCCTACAACCTTTCCGAGGCTTTTGCGTATGCTTACCTCCTCGCCCTTTTTGACATATACCCTGTCGAGGTTGGAATAAACTGTGTAGTAATTACCGTGTTGCACAATAATCAGGTAATTGGTCTCCGGGAGAAACTGTACTGCGACGACTCTTCCGCCGAATACCGATTGCACATCTGCGCCATCGTTTGTTCGGATGTCGATGCCGTGATTGTCAATCATTACCTTAGAAAGGGTTGGATGTTGCTGTCTGCCAAAGCGACTGCTTACGACCCCATTTCTCACCGGCCAGGGCAGCTTTCCCCTGTTGTTTCGGAAACTGTTGGAAAGCTCGCTGACGACAGGCGTTTTTCTGGGTGTCGGATTTTCCGTTCCGGATTCCTCTTTTTTGGTTTTGGGGCTTGGAATTGCACCGGTATTCGCTCGCTCTCGCTTACGTGCCGGAGCGGCCTCCGATTTCCGAATACTCTCCTCCATTTCAGACTTGATGGTGTTGTCGATGGCGGCACTCAGTTGCTCATGACTGGCCTGTTGTCTTTCAAGCTCACGCCTGAGCTTTTGTTCCCGGGCGGTCAATCCTGAGAATTTTTTCTGCTCGGCGCTGAGTTTCTGGTCCAGGGCCGATTTCAGCTCCTCCAGTCGCTCCCGGGCATCGGCATTTTCCGCCATACCCTGCTCGAGTTCGACAATGCGGATTTCCAAGTCTTCTATGGTATTGCGCACGGACTGCAATTGCTTTTGCCTGAAGCGGTCGACCTGTCTTAGGTAATACAATTTTTTAAACAGTTCATTAAAACTTTCGGATGCGAACAGAAATGAAAGCAGATTGTAACTGAGTTTTTGTCTGAATCCCCTACGTAGGGTTTCTCCGTAATCGTTTTGTAAGCGCGTTAGGTCGGAGCTGAGTGCGTCAACGACTTCGTAATGACGGGTGGTGAGTTCACTTGAATTCACAATTACCTGATTGACCTCTTCCAGCTGTTGTTCCTGCTTTTCGATTTTGCCAGAAATCTGATCCTGCTTCCTGATGGCTTTTTGTTTTTCCAGCCGGGTTTTGCTGAGCTCTGAACGGGTGGTGTTCATTGCTTCCAGTAAGCGTTTTCTCTTTTGCTCGAGCGCCTTTCTGTTTCGCTGAGGTGCTGCCTCCGGAAGCAGTGTCAGCAGCATCAACAAACACAACAACCAACGGGAGAAATTATTTTGGGAACGAACCAAGTGCTTTTTTTGACAAATATAATACTTCTGTTTAAACCTTTACAAGAGCGGGTATTTTTAATGTGTTCCAGTGAAGGCTTTTCAGCAAAAAATTGCACTAAAATTGTTCCGGATGTGCATTGTTCAGCGGTTTTTTCTTTCTGCAGATGAATAATTAATATTATCTTCATCTGCAGACGGATGGTGGTGCTCATCTTGCCTGCAATCAGGCTGAATTTCATCAGTTTGTGAGAAATCAAATAAAGTACTCCTCTTTTTTGCGAAAATACTGAAATAACGATTTAACTTTGGGGTTCCGAAGGCCGCTTTTGGAATTGATGATACATGATATGCATTTGTGCATCTTTTTTGTATTTTCAATTCACCCCATCCCCCCATTTCTGATATTGTTGTTAATGATGTTCCATTGCGGTCAGCAGCCGTGGTGAGTTGGTCATTGTGCTTTTCGCGGTTACTGTTATGAGATATCTTTTTTCAATGCTACTTTTTTCATGGATGCTGTTGAGTACTTCAAGCACCTATGGGCAGGGCAGCTCAGATACCGTTCTGAAGCCCCGAAGCAGTAAAAAGCATCACCGGGAGCAGTGGGAGGCCGGAATGATGGGCGGTTTTTCGGCGTACAATGGTGACTTGAGTACCGGAAATTTGCAGCCCGGAAGCTACGGAGGTGGCGGGGGATTGTTTGTACGATATCGTTTCAATGATGTACTGGCCGGCAGGGGAAATCTACAATTCGGAAACCTACGGGGTGCCGACCGAAACTTTGAAGATCTCGGTCGTAGGGTCAGAAATTTTTCCTTTACTGCAAGTTTTTATGATTTTGGCCTTCTGGCTGAGTTCGAACCATTCGGAAAAATCAAGACTGTTCGTAAGGCCCGTTCCGGTCATTTTCTATCCCCATACATTCATTTCGGAATTTCCGGTGTACTCTCGGTACCACTGGTCGATTTCAATGAGCCAAATATTGTTGCAAAAACGTCCGATATCAACCTGGACAGAAACAACAGTTCTTTTTTTCATGCTGCCATTCCGTTCGGAGCCGGATTGAGGTACGACCTCAACAAGAACTGGATGGTTGGTGCGGAGGCTGGTATCAGGCGTGTTTTTACGGATTATCTCGATGGTAT
>CANHEE010000078.1 GCA_947459655.1 Lewinellaceae bacterium | reverse complement strand
TTCTGCAACACGAAGAGCATCCTCTGCCGATTTTGGATCTTCACTCAAAAAGTTTTTCTCAAGAGAACTCGCCACTATTTCTGAGGCTATCTCACCCTTTTCAGCACCACCTACACCATCGCACACGATGAAAGCCCTGTCTTCAACCATGACATACTTGTCTTCATTATTCTTCCGTTTACCTTGTTCGGAAAATCCACCTTGTTCGCTGATTTTAATCATAATTAACTCAATATGAGGCAAATTAACTTAGACACGAACCTTTTGTCCAATGCATTAGATCAATATCGTATGAAAGCATCAATTATCACGCAAAATAGTAAGGATCTTGCAAAGATAACATATGCGGCAACAATAAATTTCCTGAAAATATGTTGAAATGGAGTATTTTTCTGAAAAAATAGGAGGGAAAGAAAGCTGCCGAATAGCATGCCAAAACACAAAAAAAAAGTCCGCAAAAACGAATTTTTGCGAACTTTGAGGCGGACCGGACGGGACTCGAACCCGCGACCCCGTGCGTGACAGGCACGTATTCTAACCAACTGAACTACCGGTCCAAGGCCACTTTTCTTCAAAAGCGATGCAAAGATATGCTGTCGTTCTCAACCTTGCAAGTTTATTTAAAAAAAATTAAAAAATAATTCCTTTCGCTTATAGGTATGCGCAATTTTCGTACTTTTGCTATCTTTTTACCTGCTTTCAGGTTCCTTTTTTGGTACTAACTTCTAAATAAACTGTTGTCATGTCTACTACCATGTTTCTGGATTTTGAGAAGCCCCTCGAAGCGCTGTACGAACAGCTGGAGAAATTAAAACAGGTTGGCAAAGATGGAGAGGTGGATGTCACCGACACCATACATGAACTGGAAGAAAAAATAAAAGCAAAAAGAGCCGAAATCTACTCCAATTTGAGCGGATGGCAGAAGGTACAGCTTTCACGCCACCCGGACAGACCATACACCCTTTTTTACATAGAGCAGATGTGCACCAACTTCGTTGAACTGCACGGAGATCGCAATATCGCAGACGATAAAGCCATCGTAGGCGGCCTTGGAGAAATTGATGGGAAAACCTACATGATCATTGGCCACCAAAAGGGAAACAACACGAAAATGCGCCAATACCGTAACTTCGGCATGGCCAATCCGGAGGGCTATCGCAAAGCACTCAGACTCATGAAAATGGCTGAGCGTTTCGGTTTCCCCGTGATCACACTGATCGATACGCCGGGCGCCTATCCCGGACTGGAGGCCGAAGAGCGTGGACAGGCAGAGGCCATAGCCAGAAATTTGTTTGAAATGGCGCAACTGAAGGTTCCGATTGTTTGCTACATCATCGGCGAGGGAGCCTCAGGTGGTGCCATCGGAATCGGACTGGGTGACAGGGTTTATATGCTGGAGTATACCTGGTATTCAGTTATCTCACCAGAGTCATGCTCTTCCATCCTGTGGCACAGCTGGGATTTCAGAGAACAGGCCGCAGACGCACTCAAACTGACTGCAGACGATATGTTCAGCAATAAACTGATTGATGGCATTGTAAGAGAACCTGTAGGAGGTGCACATGGCAATCCGGAACTGATGGCTAAAATCCTAAAAGACCATATCCTGAAGGCCCTTTCGGAAATACAGTTCAGCAGCAATGAGGAAATGATCGCTGCCAGAATAGCCAAGTACGCTGCTATGGGCGAGTATAGCATACAGGACAATATCGAACACAAAGACAAAAAGGCAAACGCCAACACGGAAACACACTATAATGAGGCCATCGCTCAAGGACAGGAGGTTGAATTGTACGAAGACGGCGACCTCAGCGAGGACGACTGATATGTGAAAAACTGGAATCGCCGACAATCTGGAACCATAAAATGGCGACAACGTTCAATTTTCATGTTTTAAACATTGATATGGATTGGTTAACTAAAATAAAATTGTACTGCTTCAAAAGACAGCTCAGAAACGAGCATCGGGCTTTCAGGCGGGACAGAATAAATCCCGCTGACAGCAAATCGGTGGGTATTTTATTTGATGCATCCGGATCAGAAAACATCAAGGCGGTAAATGCCCTCCAGGAAGAACTGAAAAAAGCAGGTAAAAAAGTTAGTCTGCTGGCTTATTTCAACGACAAACTTCCTCACGAAGGACTACCCTACCCGCATTTCAGCCTCAAGGAGGTCAACTGGTTTCATATCCCCAAGAAGGAGGTGACTGCTGTATACGATTTCATGAAACAGCCATTTGATATCATGTACGCTATCTACATGCAGGAAATGCTGGTTCTGGACTACATTGCCACACTAAGCAAAAGCCACTTCAAAACAGGCGCCGTGTCCGAATTCCATCTGGATATGGATCTTGGTGTTGACATGAATGGCAAAACAGATGTAAAAGTACTGCTGAACCAAATACATTTTTACCTCAGTAAGATCAATCATAAAAATGAGTCGCTGGTCAAAATTTAAAGGTACGGGTGTCGCAATCGTAACACCTTTCAGGGAGAACAGGTCGATCGACTGGGATGGGCTCGAGCGCATGATTCAACATGTATCCGCCGAAAATGGTGTTGACTACATCGTATCATTGGGCACCACAGGCGAGGCCATTACCCTCAGTCAGGATGAATGCCGTGCCGTTTTGAATTTTACAAAAAAAGCAAACAACGGCAGATTGCCATTGGTGGCCGGCGTATTCGGCTCAAGTGATACCGCCAGCGGAACCAGCCGTTTTGCTGCCTACGCGGATGTGCTGGAAGGCTTTGATGCAGTCCTTTCCAGCAGTCCCAACTATAGCCGCCCTTCTCAGGAGGGAATTTATCAGCACTATATGCAGCTGGCAGATGCCTCACCGCTGCCGATTATTATATACAATGTTCCCAGCCGGACGGGAAGCAACGTCTCGGCCAAAACTACGGTGCGACTGGCCAAAAACCACGACCGCTTTATGGCCATCAAAGAGGCATCAGGCAACCTGGTCCAGTGCATGGAAATCATCAAAAACAAACCGACAGATTTTCTGGTGCTGAGCGGCGACGATCCACTGACATTACCACTGCTTGGAGCAGGGGGTGACGGGGTAATTTCCGTCATCGCCAATGCTTTTCCGGTGGAATTCGCAATGATGGTCCGCGCAGCACTCAGCAGCGACTTTGCTGAAGCCCGCAGGCTGAATGAATTACTACTTGACCTTCACCCCTGGCTGTATGTGGAAAACAACCCCGCCGGCATCAAAGCATGCCTGCACCAGCTCGAAATCATCGAAAACCAGCTGCGCCTTCCTCTGGTGCCGCAGGTTGGAGCAAATTACGATGCTTTAAAATCAGAGGTAGATAAAGTTTTGGCACAAAAAGCTAATGGCAGATAATTCAGACTACAAATCGCAGTTGGATCTTTCGCGTTTACCTCGCCACATCGCCATTATCATGGACGGGAATGGACGCTGGGCCAAGCAACGGGGCAAACCAAGGGTTTTCGGGCACCATCACGGCGTTACATCCGTGCGTGAAGTTACTGAGGCGGCAGCTGAAATTGGTGTGAAATACCTTACATTGTATGCCTTTTCAACCGAAAACTGGAACAGACCCAGCACAGAGGTCACCGCACTGATGACACTGCTTGTGCAGACCATTTACAGCGAGGTCGAGACGCTCAACAAAAACGATATTCGACTGCAGGCAATAGGAGATCTGGACCGACTTCCGAAAAAGACCCGACAGGCTCTGGAGGATGGTATCGAAAAAACCCGCAACAACGGGAGAATGACACTTGTTCTGGCGCTGAATTACAGTTCCAAATGGGAAATACTCCATGCTGTTGGAAAAATAGCCGGAAAAATAAGGGATGGCAAATTGAAACCGGAGCAGATTGACGAAAAGGTTTTTGAAAAAGAACTCTGCACAAATGATATACCCGATCCGGAACTGATGATCCGCACAAGCGGTGAGCGCAGATTGAGCAATTTTCTGCTCTGGCAACTGGCCTACGCAGAATTCTACTTTACAGAAACGTTCTGGCCGGACTTCAGAAAAAATGATTTTTACAAAGCCGTATGCGATTTCCAGCACAGGGAGCGCAGATTTGGCAAAACAAGCGAACAAATACAATGATGCGGTTGAGCAAATACAACCTTTCTGCCCAAACCACGCTCTTAACTCAAAAAACACCACTACGTGTTAAAAATATTTTCAACAGATATGTTCATCAATAATCTGCGCACTGCCTTACTTTCTGCTATTCTGCTGTTTGCTGCAACACTTCTGCAAGCGCAGCAAACGGAAGCGGCGGCTGAATTCAAGGAACCGAAGGAATACGAAATAGGCGGAATCAAGGTAAGCGGAGCGCAGTTCAGTGACGAAAATGCACTCATCAACATTGCAGGATTTAAGGTGGGTGACAAAATACGCTTTCCGGGTAGCGATATCCCAAGGGCGATGAAAGCCCTCTGGAAACTGAAGCTTTTTACCGATGTAAAAATATACAAGGAAAAGACCATCGGTGACGTCATTTTTCTGGAAATAGCCGTTCAGGAAAGACCGAGATATTCAAGGCACTCCTTTAAAAACCTTAAGAAAAGCCAGCACGATGATGTTAATGCCATTATCGGAAAACTGCTCAACAAGGGAACCATTGTAACGGAAAATACCAAAGCCGAGGTTATTGCCGCTCTCAGAAAACACTTCACCGAAAAGGGGTACCCGGACTCAGAAATCCTCATTAAAGAAGAGAACGACAAACAAGCGACCAACGCCGTAGTGCTGGTTTTTGATGTCAGGAGAAACAAACGCGTGAAAATCCAGAACATCAGTTTCACCGGCAACGAAAACGTTAGTGCAGCCAAACTGAGAAAACAAATGGACAAAACCAAGCGCAAAGCAAGGATTTTCTCGGCATCTAAATTCCTCGACAAGGAATACCAGGAAGACAAGAAAAAAATCATCAAATACTACAATAAGATTGGCTACCGAGATGCACGCATCACACACGATAGCGTTTGGCGAGCCAAAAACGGAAGCATTATGGTCCACATCGACCTGAATGAGAGTGGCCGCTACTATTTCCGCAACCTGATCTGGAAAGGAAATTCCATCTACGACAATACGCTGCTCGACAATGTTCTTGGCATAAAAAAAGGTGATGTCTACAACAACGAACTACTTGAAAACAGACTTAGATATAGCCAGGATAGCCGCGATGTGAGTTCATTGTACATGGACAACGGATATCTCTTTTTCAATGTCGACCCCGTTGAGGTGGCCATTGACAAGGACTCAATTGACCTGGAATTGCGCATTTTTGAAGGTCCACAGGCAACCATTGACCGGGTTGTTATCAAAGGCAATGACCGCACACACGAGCATGTCATCAGAAGAGAGCTACGCACAAAACCCGGCGAGAAATTCAGTCGCAGCGACATCATCCGCTCCCAGCGGGAAATCGTGAATCTGGGTTACTTCAATCAGGAAAAACTGGGCATTAATACCCCTGTAAATGCGCAGCGGGGAACTGTAGACATTGAGTACAGTGTAGAGGAAAAACCATCTGATCAGCTGGAACTTTCTGCCGGATGGGGAGGGTTCAACCGCGGAATCATCGGTACACTCGGGGTTTCATTCAATAATTTTTCGGCAAGAAATATCCTGCACCGCGATACCTGGAGTCCACTTCCACAGGGTGACGGACAGAAATTCTCGATCCGTGGCCAAACGAATGGTAAGTTTTTCCAGTCCTACAATACGTCTTTTACTGAACCATGGCTTGGCGGGAAAAGGGCAACATCACTAACAGTCAGTGGTTTCCGTAGTTTGATTAACTATGGTGCCTTCAATTCAAGCGGTATCGAATCCAATAAAATCACGCAAACGGGTGGAAATATTTCCATCGGTACAAGATTAAAAAGGCCTGACGACAACTTCGTTTACCGCGTAGAAGCCGATATCAGAAGCATGCAGCTTACCGCCTGGACCTCAGGCGGAGGAATCGGACAGTTTGCAGTAACCGATGGCACATACAACAACTTTTCCATTAGACAGACACTGGCGCGTTCATCTGTAAACGACCCGTTGTTCCCACGAGAAGGATCTAATTTTCAGCTGACACTCATGCTGACACCCCCTTACTCCATGTTCAGGCCAAAGGGAACAGACTATTCAGATTGGACCGTCTCAGAAAAGTACAAATGGGTAGAATATCACAAATGGCGCTTCAACGCTGAGTGGTACACCACGCTTGTTGGAAAATTGGTCATGAAGAGCTCAATGAAACTGGGTATGCTGGGCTCATACAACAAAGACATTGGATTGTCGCCCTTCGAAAGATTTAATTTCGGTGGAAATGGATTGAACAACCAGCAGATTGGCATTATCGGACGAGACATTATTTCTTCCCGTGGATACCAGCCCGCTGATATTTCCGGCAACTACCAGAATGGCCAGCAGTACGGCGCAGCTGTATTCAACAAAATGGCACTGGAACTACGCTACCCGATATCACTTAATCCACAGTCGACCATCTTCGTGTTGGGTTTCGTAGAGGGAGGAAACGCATTCTCTTCCATCAGACAATTCAATCCATTTGAACTTCGCAGGTCTGCAGGACTCGGCCTTAGGGTTTTCCTACCGATGTTCGGATTGCTGGGATTTGACTATGGTGTTGGTTTCGACAAGACAACCCTTGGAAGTACATCCTTGCGCAACCGCGGTACCTTCAACATTATCCTAGGCTTTGAACCTGATTAATGATTTCTTAAAGTTTGCTATGTAAAAACTATTCTGTTTACCCGGCGTTCTAAAGCCGGATTACATTGCCAGCGTCTATCAATTAAATTTAACTGCATGAACAAACTTACTCTTTTGCTTTGCAGCCTGTTTCTGACGACATTTCTAGCCGCTCAGGAATCGGGGGATGCATCTGCAAAAGCACTGCTTGAAAAAGCCAGAAAAAAATACGAAAGTTACAAATCAATCGAAGCCGATTTTACGCTTATCATCGAACCTGCAGAAGGTAAAAAAGAAATTCAGAAGGGAAAGATGTGGCAACTAGGCGAAAAGTACAGAATTCTGCTCGAGTTGCAGGAAATCATCTGTGATGGGAAAAGTTCATGGCTGTATCTGAAGAGAAATAACGAGGTGCAGATCAACGACGCGGGTACAAAAGGTAGCGCCAATGCATTCTCACCAAAGGCTATGCTTGCACTTTACCGAAGCGGAAACTTTATCTACTACATGGGAGGTTCCGGAACTGAGGCCGGAAAAAGCGTTCAATTCATAGAGATTAAGCCGGTTGACAGAAAAATGGAGTATGCTAAATTCAGGGTTGCTGTACAAAAGTCTAACAACCAGATCGTTTCCATGAAAACATTCAACAAAGATGGCTCCCGGATTACTTTGAGCATCAACAAACTCAATACTACAAAGAAAATCGAGGCCGCCAAATTTGTCTTTGATGCCTCAAGATACAAGGGAGCACATATCGAGGACCTCAGAACAAACTGACATTCGGTGAATTTTTACAGCGCCGTGAATTAAAGCAGAATAAAAAATTTGGTTTTCTGAACCAATGAGGCTATTTTTGAACACTATAATTATTCTTTAATACTTAAATACAGCAAAAAATGAAAAAATTAATGTTAATGCTGGGTTTCTTTGCATTCGTTTCAATAGTAAATGTGAGTGCACAGTCCTGCTCATCCAGCAAGAAGGCATGTTGTGCCAAGAAAACTGAAACATCTTCTGCCAGCACAACTGCGGCAACTACCGGCAGTGAAGATATGGTCAAGAAAGTGGCATGTACAAGTGAAGCAAAAGCTTGTTGCTCAAAAGGCGATAAGAAAAGCTGCGCCAAGAAAGAGAGTGGCTCTTGCGGTGGCAAAATGTCTGATGCCACTGTACCTTCTGATGCAATGCAAATCAAAACAGTAAAAGCAGCTGAAGAGATGAAAGCACCTACTGCCAATCAGAAATAAATTCTTCTGCAAGTCGGTATCCATAAAAGGCACAACTCGTACAAGTTGTGCCTTTTCTTTTTTACAGATCGACAAAAAATCCCGGGATAGGAAGATTTTTCTTTTAAAATATCTGACTTTGACCTTTGTTGAAGACTGCAAGCGTCTTCCCCCGCAATTTTTTCCCAAGGAAAGGCGAGTTACCCGATTTGGAAAAAACCTCAGCAGAACTATAGATCCAGTCTAGGCCGGGCTGGAAAAGTGTCAGTTCAGCAGATACATTTTCTGCAATTTTCGGAAGCTCCATTTTCAGTACTCTTCTGGGCATCAAGGCAAACTTTTCGACCAATTGTTCAGGACTAAGACCGCCGTAGGTATTTGCCACCGCAACTGCTGTTTCCAGACCTATTGCACCAAACTCAGCATACGGGAATTCCAGATTTTTAGCCTCTTCATCGTATGGAACGTGGTTGGAGGAAATAAAATCTATAGTTCCATCTTGTAGTCCCGCTTTCAATGCTTCAATATCATGCTGTTCCCTGAGCGGTGGCTGCACTTTCATGAAAGTATCAAAATCCTCAACTGCTCGGTCGTCAAAGGCAAGGTTAATGGCCGCTACTGAGGCACTCACCTGTAGTCCCCTGGACTTCGCCTGCCGGATGAGTTCTACCGATTGCGCAGTCGAAATATTGGTTGCATGAAGCCGGCTCCCACTGTATTCCAAAAGATACAAATCCCTAACCAGCATAAGTTCCTCCGATATTGAGGGAATACCTTTCATGCCCAAACCTGTACTGGTCAGACCCTCATGCATTTGGCCGCCCGAGGCAACTGCCTTATCGAAAGGATGGTTCATCACCAGACCACCAAAAGCCTTCACGTAATGAAGCGACTTCAGCATGACATCAGCATTTTTTATGCTTTTCTGTCCATCTGAAAATGCCACCGCGCCAGCGCTGTGCATATCGTACATTTCACTAATTTCCTCTCCCTTGCAATCTCGCGTGAGTGCACCAATCACCTTGAATTCAACCGGTAAATTTTCGGATTTTTTTCTGATGTACGCCAGTTCAGACTTGGAGTGCAGTACCGGTGAAGTGTTCGGGAAAACGGCAACGGCTGTAAAACCTCCGAATGCAGCAGCAGCAGCAGCTGAATGAACATCTTCCCGGTGTTCCATACCGGGATCACAAACTTGTATGCCGACATCGATAAAACCTGGCGCAAGAAAAGCACCTTCTCCGGAAATTACTGTCGCCTCTGAGGGCTTCTCCAAACCAGAACCGATTTTCTTTATCATTCCACCATCAATCAGCACATCCATTTTCTTTTGGTGAAAAGAACTCTCAGGATGAAGAATCAGAGCGTTTTGGATTAAAATCACTTTATTTTGCATGCAGTAATTCCCGTTTTAATGTTATTTATTTTGATGACCTTATCCGGGTCAGTAACTCCCTTGCCTGCGCAAAGTCCGGACTGAATTTAAGGGAAACCTGCAGACTGGCCGAGGCTCCGTTTAAATCACCACTCTGAGCCTGAGCCAATGCCTTCATATAGTATGCCGATGCATTTTCCGGAGAACATTTGATAAGTGCATCAGAAGTTGTTAATGCACTTGCATAATTACCTGCATTCAGCAAGCATTCAGCCAGACTTCCAAGCGCAACCTCGTTGTCAGGATGCGACCGCACTTCCAAACCCAGATGCTCAATGGCTTCAGGAAGCCGGTTTTCTTTCATAAACTGTTGTGCATAATATACATGGTTGCTCGTATCCTGGTGCATAATGGCCAGGACTGGCGTGTTGTCAACATCAATGGTTTTAATGGTAGAAGATTTCATCGGCCAATTGCCCGACCTAATCTGATCTGCATTGACAAAAAGAGAGGTATATAGCGCATAATCCCACTTGAATTTGTATCGGTTCGGATAACTGGCGTAAAGCCATTTCACCTTGTCGCCGTATTTTTTGGTATACATCTGAAGGGCGTAACCCATATTGCTAATGATAACCACCTGTTTATCCATATGGTCATTCAGAACCCCCTGCTGCTCAAGGTACTCAATACCATTTTTGACACTCATTCCCCAGTAATCAGTTTCGTTCCTGCCGAGTTGGGCCCTAACACCGCCCGTAGCTTCGTTGTAGTACACGAAACTTAGTTGCTTGTTTTTTGCAATGTGCGTTGCCGATGGCAACATTGCAAGAAGTAGCAGAATCAAAAATACCCTTCCTGCAATAATGTTGCGCTTGTTCAGGAACTCATGAATATGGTTCAGGGCCAGTGCCGATACGATGACAATACCGGGATAGACAAACAGAAGATGCCTCCACTGGTTGTACATATTGGAGTCCTTGTAAATCACGTAAATGACAGGGAAAAAGGCGGCAAAAAAACCAATAAATACCGGGAGGAAGCCGTACTTTTTAATCATTGCCGGGAAGAGAAGAAACGCACCGAAAAAACCCGCCCAGATGACGAGTGGTGTAGTCTGGAATATCGAACGCGGCGCATAATCCCACGGACTCTGATCTGACATCACGTTTACTCCCTGATACAATACGCGAATACCTATTGCAAATTTATCAAATTCCCGCAGTGCCTTAAAGGGATGACTCAGCGGACTTACCAATGCATACGGCCAGAAAAGCAGCGCACCAATGTATCCTCCAAGAACGGCAATACCGGCATATTTAAGGTATTTCATCAGCATGGCGCGGTCGGCGAAGAATCTGCCTACACCATACATTGAACCGACATGCAGCATTGCAAAAAGGCCGAAATAGGCTATCAGCAATATTCCTCCCGCCCTTGTGCCAATGGCGATACTCAGTCCGACCGCCAGGCCGGCAACGATTTTCCAGTTGATGCGATCAGGCATGGCCTTAAAAAATAGCAACATGTAATACAGCGAAATAGCAAACCCTGCGCAAAATGGAATGTCCTTGGGATTCATCAATGTATTTCCGAAAAAATATGGGGAGACAAACATCAGGCACAATGCGATAACCGCCGCTTTCTGTCCGGCTATCTTTCTCACGGCAAGTGCTGTATACAAAAGCGCCAGCAGTCCGAACACCGCAACCCATAGGTGCCTGACAAGATGATATGCCAGCTGCTCAGGTGTGTTGCCAAGTATTCTATTGCTAAGACCTGCTATTACTTCGAAAAAGCCCCCGTAATAGTGCATATTGGCGTTTCGGTAGGTGAAATTTAGCGCATTGCACTGCTTTTCTACAGCAGTCATTGTCGAAGTATCTTTCTTTACTCCCGTATACCAATCGACCAGACTCTCGGAATATTTTACCTGAAAATCCTCATCGGCGTTTATTCCCGCTTGTGAGGCACTGTAAAAAGTGTAGAAGGAAATACACCCAAAAAGCACCAGAAATAAAATCTGCCAGACCGATTTGGTGTTGAGAACGGAATTTTCTTCTGTAGAATTTTCTTGCAGGTTGTCTGAAAGTGGAGAAGAGGAGGAAACCTTTTGTCTGGACATGAAATGGCGTTTTGTACTGCGAATTTACAAGTTTTTTCAGAAGAGTAAATTGAAAATATTTTCTTTTTTAAAATGGCGGTGCAAGTCGGGTTTTCAAGGATTTGCGAATGGGTTTGCAGACTTCTCATGAAAAAAACAGGTATATTCTTTAATATTGCGTTTTTGTCGAAAGCAAATGCAATATTTGCGGCTTCAGGAGGAATTTCCATACTTTTACTTTTTTAAAATAAATGTTGAACGATGAAATCATTTCTTTCTTTCTTAACCATACTTTTATTCAGCACAGCCATGATGGCACAATTCAAATATCCCGTGGCCAGAAAAACTGACCAGGTTGATGATTACCACGGCACCAAAGTAGAAGATCCATACCGCTGGCTGGAGGATGATCACTCAGATGAAACAGCTGAGTGGGTAAAGGCCGAGAATGAGGTAACTTTCGGCTACCTGAACGGCATTCCGTTTCGTGACAAGCTAAGGGCGCGTTGTGAAGCGGTTTTCAATTATGAAAAATACACCGCTCCTAGCCGCAAAAAAGATTGGTTCTATTTCTACAAGAACGATGGACTGCAAAACCAGTCGGTCCTATACCGTCAAAAGGGCCTGAATGGCAAACCGGAATTGGTCATTGACCCCAACAAGCTGAGCGAAGATGGAACCACCCGAATGACCCAGTTTGTGATTTCTAAAAATGGAAAATACGGTGCCTACGCAACCTCCAAAGGTGGATCCGACTGGAATGAAATCTTCATCATGGATTTGTCAACCGGACAAAATCTGCCTGAAAAAATTGAGTGGGTTAAAGTCTCCGGTATATCCTGGCAGGGAGATGGTTTTTACTACAGCCGCTACCCTGAACCTAAGGGTTCAGAGCTATCGGCGAAAAATGAAAACCATATGGTATACTACCACAATGTAAATACCCCTCAAAGTTCGGATAGGCTGATTTATGAAAACCCTGACAATCCACAGCAATTCAATCAGGTATCTGTGTCAGAGGATGAGCAATACACATTCCTGACCATCAGCGACAGGGGAAAAGGAAAACAGGGCAATTCACTATTCTATGCAACCAAAGGCAGCAAGGACTTCAAACCCATCATTGCAGATATCAATGGCTTCGAATACGATATTATTGACAACATCGGAAACACTTTCCTTGTGGAGACCAACTCCAATGCGCCCAATAAAAAAGTGATGCTTTTTGACCCTCGTAAGCCGGATGAAAAAGATTGGAAAACCATTCTGCCGGAGAAAAAAGAACCTTTACAGAGCATCTCATCCGCGGGCGGAAAATTATTTGTCATCTACATGAAAGATGTCATCACGAGGGCATATGTCTACGACTTCAAGGGTAAACTTGAAAATGAAATCAAATTGCCGGGTATCGGAACCGTCAGCGGATTTGGTGGAAACAGCGATGACACTTTTGTTTTCTACAATTTCAGTTCGTTTTCTACGCCACCTACCATTTTTAAATACGACATCAAGTCGATAACAAGTTCAGCTTTCCGCAAATTAAAACTGTCTTTTGACCCAAGTCAGTTCACTACCGAACAGCAGTTTTTCAAAAGCAAGGATGGCACAGTAATTCCAATGTTTATTACCTACAAAAAAGGAATGAAAAAGGACGGCAATAACCCGACCCTGCTTTACGGCTACGGCGGATTCAATGTGAATGTGCAGCCGGGCTTCAATGCGTTGCTCATTCCTTTTCTTGAAAAAGGAGGCGTTTACGCTTCTGTTAATCTGAGAGGTGGTGGTGAATATGGTGAAAAATGGCACGAACAAGGTACAAAACTCAAAAAGCAGAATGTGTTTGACGATTGCATTGCAGCAGCTGAATACCTCATCGCACAAAAGTGGACCAACCCTTCACGTCTTGCACTCCGAGGTGGCTCAAATGGTGGCTTGCTGGTAGGTGCGGTCATCAATCAGCGTCCCGATCTTTTTGCTGTTGCTATTCCGCAGGTGGGAGTAATGGATATGCTTCGCTTTCATACGTTTACCATCGGATGGAACTGGAAACCGGACTACGGAAGCAGCGAGGATCCGGATGAATTCAAAGCCTTGTACGCTTATTCTCCAATACACAACATCAGGGAAGACATCAAATACCCTGCAACGCTTGTGACCACCGCAGACCACGACGACCGCGTGGTTCCGGCGCACTCTTTCAAGTACGCTGCTACCCTGCAGGAGAAATACAAAGGGGAAAAGCCAGTCATGATCAGAATAGATGTCAACTCGGGTCACGGAGCGAGTAACACCAGAAAAAATATTGAACTGACAGCTGATATCTATGCCTTTATCTTTGAGAATTTTGGAATGAAAATCTGATTTTTCGCTTCCAAAAGCACATTTCCTGCACTATGAAAACTGGTATCCTTTAAATGATAAAACTGGAACGCATGAAATTTTATCCTTTGTTGTTTTTCGCTGCCATATTTTGTGCAGTTCCTATCCTCGCACAGGACAACAACCTTGATGGACCCCGCTTCAAAGGCGGCCTGAGACTTGGTTTTAATGCCTCTCAGATCAATGGCGATTATTCTGCAGGTTACAACAAAGTTGGGTTGTATGGTGGCATTCAAGCACAGGCCATACTGAACCGGAAGAACTATCTTTCCACGGGTATCATTTTCAGTCAGCGTGGCTCT
>CANHEE010000077.1 GCA_947459655.1 Lewinellaceae bacterium | reverse complement strand
TACCCAAGCATTGGTTTCCATTACTGCCCAGTAATCGCTGTCAGTTGGTGCATTACCTGTGCTGTTTTGGATACAAACATAAATTGTACCATTATACAATGTTTTGTTGCCAACAACATAAGCTGTCAACGATGAGTATGGGTCAACGCTGAAGTCTTGTGCATTAAAATAGTCAACGCTGAATTGCTTAACGTTGTATCCACTGCGACGAGTGTTCCATAACAACATACCAGCTTAACCATCAACAGAGTCCCGATCTGTAAATATAAAAAAAAACTTACCTTTGTTTGGTTGAACGTCTGATGCTGCTTTTTTATTCGTACCATCAGGATAAAGAACGCCTTCACATGAAATCCGTTTTCCTTTCATCGATGTTGTTGTTATCTGCTGTATGTTTGCCGGCTCAGAAAAAGGGTTTGGTTTACAATTATATTGAGCAGAATGCTGAAAGGGCCATCAGAACCATGGAGCGTTCCGGTATCCCGGCCAGTATTATTCTTGCAATAGCCCTGGAGGAGTCATCGGCAGGCACAAGTGAGGTTGCCAAAAATGCGAACAATCACTTTGGTATGAAGGCAGGGGTAAGTTGGAAAAAAGAGACGTACAGAAGCAAGGCGGGCAACAAATTCAGAAAATATGCCTCGGCTCAGGAAAGTTACGATGATTTTGCAGCGCTGATTACCCGAAGCTACAGTACAGTAATGCAAAGCGAAAAAAACAACTACAAGAAGTGGGCAAAGGCATTCGCACACTCCGGATATTGCAGAAGAAAAGACTATGACCGTCGTTTGATTCACATTATTGAATCCCACCTGCTATTTAACCTCGATAAGTGTATTCTGGAATTCAAATGAAATTGAGTATGTCATTGCCTGATGCCATATCTGCATTGCTGATGGTAGGTGCCGTCCTCCAGGGACTTGCGGTGAGTGTCATTTCCTGGCTTTCGAGGAAGGAATCTTCGCTGGCCAAGTTCATTTTCAGCGTCCTCATTACTGCTATGTCGCTCACATTGCTTTATGAAACGGGCATTAGACTCCACTTTTTTGCAAAATATCCTCGCTTTTACTTTTTACCCATTTATTTTACCCATGCGTTCGGCCCCCTGCTTTTCTATTATGTAAAGGCTACTTTGTATCCGAAATTTACGTTGAAATGGTCAGATCTGAAGCATTTTTTATTGCCGGTGGCCCAGTTCAGTTTTTTCGTATTTGTACTGTTCAAAGATCCTCAACTCAAACGGGAGCGGTGGGACAACGATTTCTCTATGCTTTACGGCACTTTCGGTTATCCTGTTTATCTCCTGCTGTTTACCAGCTACAGCTACTTTGCCTATCGCTTTATCAAGTTCAAGATTAAGGCATTGGAGCATGTCGGTCACAGCAAGTACGAGGAAAAGCACGTGCAAAGGGTACGCAAAATGGTAAAAGGTTTGTATTTCTTACTGCTTGTCAACAGCAGCTTTGTCATTTGCAATTTCCTGAGCCAGTATTTTTTCCATTACGCCTTGACTTTCAATCCGGTGTACCGATTTTTTAGCGATTGTTCCTTTGCCGCAATGATACTTTGGGTGGGTGCCTATGGTTACTACAGGGTGATGCGTACGGTCTTCACTCATGAAACCGACGCTTGATGCGGAGGGTTACAAAATGGAAAAGTCCACAAAGGGAAGCTCATTTGGATAATCGGTAGTAAAATGTAGTCCCCTGCTTTCTTTGCGCATGGTGGCCGAGCGCGTAATCAGGTAGGCAATGGTAATCAGGTTTCTCGATTCACATAGTTGCGGGGAAAGCGTTGTGGATTCGTAAAGCGTTTCTGTTTCTTCAAACAGCAGAAAAAGCCTGTCCAAAGCCCTTTTCAGACGCACATTTGAGCGTACGATTCCCACATAGCTGCTCATTATTTCCTTTAGTTCTTTCAGACTTTGCGTGATCAGCACCATCTCTTTCGGGTCCTGTGTTCCTTCGGCATCCCATGGCGGAATGTTTTCTTTGAATGCAATCCGGTCGGTCTGCTGCACGATATCATCAGCTATCCGGTGTGCAAAAACCATTGCTTCCAGCAGTGAGTTCGAAGCCAGGCGATTTGCGCCATGCAACCCGGTGCAGGAACATTCGCCGCAGGCATAAAGCTGATTGATAGAGGTTCTGCCGATTAGGTCTACGCTGATTCCGCCGCACATGTAATGACAGGCCGGGACAACGGGAATCATTTCCTTGAAGGGGTCAATACCTATGCTGGTACATTTTTCATAGATGGTTGGAAAATGTGCCAGAAAATCGGTTTTATCCAGGTGTCTGCAGTCCAGAAAGACGCATTCCTCACCCCTCAGTTTCATTTCGTTGTCGATGGCCCTTGCTACGATATCCCGTGGAGCCAGCGATTTCCGTTTGTCGTATTTTTCCATAAATTCCTTTCCGTCTCTTGTCTTCAGAACGGCACCAAAACCGCGTACGGCTTCAGATATAAGGAAGGATGGATTTTCTCCTGAAGGATGGTAGAGAGAGGTAGGGTGAAATTGAACGAATTCCATGCTTTCCACACGGCCTTTTGCGCGATAGACCATCGCGATGCCGTCACCCGTTGCGACCACAGGATTTGTCGTTGCCTTGTATACCTGCCCAACTCCGCCGGTACAAACTACCGTGGTGCGGGCAAGAATGGTTTCAATTTTGTTGGTTTGGCGATTTAGTGCATAGGCTCCGTAGCACTCTATCCCGGGAGTAACCCGTGTGATGTTATAACCCAAGTGGTGCTGGGTGATGAGGTCAACCGCGAAATAGTGTTCGTAAACCCGGATATTTGTGTGAAGAGCGGTTTCTGCCATTAAAGTCCGCTGCATTTCCCATCCGGTGAGGTCTTTGTAGTGCAGGATTCGGTGTTCTGAATGCCCGCCCTCTTTGGCCAGGTCATACTCTGTATTGTCTGTTTCCCTGTCGAAACGTGCGCCCCATTCGATGAGCTCTTTGACCCTTTCCGGGCCTTCTTTCACAACAATTTCAACGGTTTCCACATTGCAGACACCATCTCCTGCATCCAGGGTGTCTGCAATGTGTTTTTCGTAAGAATCTTTCTCAAAGTCCCAGACAGCTGCTACGCCGCCTTGTGCATACCTAGTATTGTTCTCTCCCTCTGAGGTTTTACTCAGAACGATGATGTTCAGGTCGGGACGCTGCTTTGCAATTTTAATAGCGGTTGATAGTCCGGCGATTCCTGAACCGAGAATCAATACATCTGTAGACATGTGCACATTTTAATGCAATAATTACTTGACCAGCGAATCGAAAACAGATCTGTTGATGACCACTTCGTAGTTTCTCTCCAGATCGCTGAGCCATTTCTTTTCCAGAAATTCCTGATAATCTGCAACCACATAACCTCTAGCTTCAGAAAGGGTTTTCACAGAGGGTGGCAGTATCTTCTCAATTTTCATGAAGCTTTGGTTGTTTGCACGCGCGTCCTCTTCAGTGGCTGTCAATTTACCTGGAACCCAGGGTTCTATGGCGTCCAGTTCGGGATTTTTTCCTTTTTCAAATTTGAACGGCTGTACTGAAACAAACGTCGATTTCTTATTGAATTTTTTCAGCACCTTGGTGTACGGGCTAGATTCAGCCATTTTGCGGAGTTCTTCCATTTTGTCTGCCGCTTCGTTTTGCAGCGTGTACATGCTCACCTCTGCTCTTTCACCCCATTTGTATTTGTCTATCTGTGTCAGGTGAAAATTGTACAGACCGGTCGAATCCTGTGAGGCTTTGTCCCACACTTCGCGTTTCATCGCTTCAAAAAGCAGAATTCCTTCCTCGTATTCCCTCATGAGGGATTTGAATTCGGGGTGTTTGGCTTCCAGCTGTTGCTCTTCGTGTTTGATGCAGCATTCCTTTACGAAGTCGCTGTATAAAAATCGGATGGCTTCACTGATGTTTGGATTTTCCTGAAAGCTCAGTCTTTTTCTGGAGTTGTTGTTCAGGTATTCATTGAAATCTCCTACGGTAAACTGCTTGCCATTTTTGAATGAAAATAGCACTTCAGGTGATTTTTCTGCAGGCATTCTCCATTTGTAGGTGACGAATGAATCACCCTGTGCAGCGACAAATATATCCAGTACAGCGGTATTTTCCACACAACCGGCTTCTGTTTTAATGCGGTTTACAAGAGCCTTATTGGCTACTTCATAACGTGAGTCGCGCTGGATTTTCCCTTTAAGTCTTCTCTTCTCTGTTTCGAAAGGTCCCAGTCCTTTTTTGCTGATTCTTTTGATGATGTGCCAGCCCACAGAGGTTTTGAAAGGTTTAGAGTAGCCCCCATCCTGAGGAATGCTGAATGCCGCATCCTCAAATGTAGATTCGTATTGTCCGATTCCGAAGAAGCCGATGTATCCGTCGCGAACGCTTGTCGCGCGATCCTCGCTTGAATTTCTGACCAAAGTGGCGAAGTCAGAGCCTTTCTCCAGTTCGTTGTACAAACTGTCGATTTTGTGTTTGGCAACAGCATCCTCCTCAGGTTTGGTTGCCCTGACCAGAAGGTGTGAAACCTCAATCTCGCCCCGCGCATCTCTTTTGTTCAGCACTTTAACCAGGTGGTATCCCAGATCACTGCGTACAGGCATGGAAATTTTTCCTCCGGGCGTATTGTAGATGGCGTTTTCCAGTTCATAAAAGCCGCTCGGAAGCAAGGCAGTAACATATCCCAGTTTTCCACCGTTGTCTTTTGCTGATTTGTCGTCAGACAGTTCGCGGGCAAGGTTTTCAAAAAATTCGCCGGCCTCTAATCTTTTCCTGATATCCATGGCTTTTTTATAGGCTTCCAGTGTATCCTTGCCAAGTGCATTCCTATCGAGGTTTACAAGAATATGAGCGATTTCTATGTCTTTCTGCATTCTGTTATAAGCTTCTCTGATGAGCTGGTCAGTGACCTCCTTGTCGACCAGATAACTGTTCGCCAACTGCTGTCGGTAACCTGCGAGTTCAGATTGCAGTGATTCAATGGTATCGAGCTTCATATCCCTCGCACGGGCAACTTTGCGCTTGAATTTCACATAAAGATCGAGGTATTCCTCCAGCGATTTGCGGGAATAATTGGCCTTGTCACCATTGGTTTTTGAGTAGATATAGTTGAATTCAGAGACATTTACCGGTTTACCGGCAACTGTAAACAGCACCGGATCGCTGTTTTGTGCGCCGAGGCCGGTGCAAAGGCAAATCAGGAGTATACCCAGAATACTATTTTTCATAAATAAATTATTGATTGAATTTAACTTACTGATTTTAAAAAATGGATGTGAGCGCAGGGTTATCTGCGATAAAAATTGATTGCAAAAGTAGAGAAAAAAACAGATTGGACGTATCAGCGCATTTAGTTTTACGTTATAAAGTTTTCTTAAAATAAAAAACGACTTACATTTAGGGATTAAAATTCTGAAACCATGCACAACGCCTTTATAAGTGTCGTATGTACCATTAATCAGCGCAAAGAGGTCGGTCTGATAAGTGATTATCTTACAAATATTTATGGCGTTTTGTCTTCAAAGTTTGCAGATTTTGAGATCATTCTGGTCAACAATTCACCTTATGAACCGGAAATCTCTGAGCAGGTAAAAACGCTGTCCGAAAACATCCGCAAGAACATTTTTTTGCTGAATCTATCCAATGCTGTGAACAGAAATCACGCTGTTTTTGCGGGATTAGACCGCTCCAACGGCGACTATACCGTCATTTTTGAATTGGGTTTTTACAAAAACCCGCAACTGATTGAAGACCTATACCTTAAAACGACGGACCATTTTGACATTGTGTATTGCAGGGCGAGGGGTAGGATTTCGGGCAGCAGTAGCGTTTTTCACAGGATTTTCTACTACATCCTTAAGAAATACTCAGATCTGGATATCGATGAAAAAGCACACAACAGCCGGATTATTTCCCGAAGGGCACTGAATTCATTGCTTAGATTGCGCGAAAACCTGCGCTACATGAAGGCCATCTACTCGATTGTTGGTTATAAGACCGCTGCGATTGAGGTGGAAGAGCCCATTTCAGGTGCCGATGGAGAGACTTTTTCGGAGCAGTTTAGGACATCACTGGTGGCCATTACGTCCTTCACCACTTTCCTGAGGAGTCTGATGCTATGGATTTTTATTTTCTCACTGCTGTTCATGATTCTGGTTGTCGCCAACGCCATGAAGGTAAAGTTTACCAGTTACGATATTCTTGGGAATTACCAGGAGGTCATTAGCGGCTGGACATTTACGGTGGTGCTGATGTCGGTGTTTTTTGCCATTACCTGTCTGAATTTGTACATTATTTCCATCTACCTGGCCAACATTTACAACGAGATCAAGCAGCGGCCATTGTACATCATTGAAAGCATCAGGCGCTTTTAAAGTCTTATTTTTTCGGAATATTCCGCAGTGCTTCTTTCTTTGTCAGTCCTGACAAATGAGGGTTTTGCTCTACAAAATCGATAACAAATTCGGGGAAGTAGGCCGATGCGGTTCGCAGTGCCCATCCAGCCGCTTTGCGCAGGAAAAATTCACGTGAATCTGCCACCACCAAAATGTACTTTCCCAGCAGATTGAGGTCTGTTTTTTCCCTGTATTTTAATTGAAACAGAATGGCAGTTCGCTGCAGCCACATATTTTCCGATTTCATCCAGCGCGTTGTCAGCGGCAGAACCTCTTCAGGGAAGCGCTGAAAGTAGGCGCCGACCATGCCGGAGGCAATCCAGTCTACCGAATCCCACCAGCTCTTGCGAACAATCATTTGTTCGATGACGGCAATAAACCCCAACTCCTCTTTTTTGACTGCCCGCTGTGCCATTTCGATGGCGGCATACTGCATTTCGCGGTGATCGTCTGCGAAGCAGAGGTCCACAAAATCGGCAAGTACCTCTCCGCGCAATATGCCGTTTTCGGCAATTAATTTGCGAAGTGTTCCTTGCCAAACCGGAGCCTTCAGTCCGAGGTAGGCAAATTGATTTTTCATGTAGCGCGACTGCTGCGCCGCGATTTCCGAATTCTCCCGCGTGGAGAATTCGTTCAGGATTAGGAGGTAGTATTCGTTCGCAGAAATCATCGGATTAAAAAATTCTGTTAAAGAAAGATTATTTATTTGACATATACAAATAACCGTTGTACCTTTGCACTCGATATCGCGGGATGGAGCAGTTGGCAGCTCGTTGGGCTCATAACCCAAAGGTCACAGGTTCGAGTCCTGTTCCCGCTACAAAAAATGCCGGAAGTGTTGTACAACACTTTCGGCATTCTGCGTTTAGTAACTTGTCCTTCAGATTTTGATGGGGATTCAGTTTGCAGATCAGGGTAAAACGCACTTTGTAATCAATGCTGGAGATAGCTTCAAGATTTATAAAGCTCCCTACTTCACCTTTACGGCAGCAACACCAGATTTTCCTTTCATCCTTGCGTTGGTAATCCTGACGTATAATTCCTGGGCCTTGAATGGTTTGGAGAGGTAATCGTCACAACCCGCCGACATACAGCGTTCGGATTCCTGTTTGCTCGAGTTGGAACTGAGTGCTATAATGGGTACAGTGCTGAAATTTCGGATGGCCTGAGTGGCTGCTATTCCGTCCATCACAGGCATCTGAATGTCCATGAGGACGATATCGTATTTGCCTCTTTTGACTTTTTCTACGCCGGCAAGTCCATTTTCAGCAAAGTCGACCGTTACAAAGTCTGACCAGGAAGTGAGCACTTTTTTGGTCGCAATGCGGTTGAGGAAGTGGTCTTCCACCAGCAGAATCCTCAACGGCTGACCGGGAGTGCCATCGGCAGCACCAGACAATTGTTTGGTCACTTTTACCGGAAATTCAACTCTGAATATGATTCCAGTATCGGCTTTGCTGATAATTTCCAGTTTGCCGCCCAGCGAATTGGCAATCCTGCTCGCGCTTGCAATGGCCATCCGCCCGGAATCGGCTTCCCCTTGACCAAGGATAGCAATATCGCCATTTTTCTCTGTATCCAGCAAATGCCTTTTTTGTGCCGGCGTCATGCCGGGACCCTCGTCTTCTACAGAGAGATACAGATAGGGTTTGAGCTCCTTTTCCCTCACACGGACTGTTATTGTTAACTGTCCTTTTTTTTCTGACCGAAAACCTGAGTAAGTGGCAAGGTTATATAGTAACAAACTGATTTTTAGGGGGTCGCCGATAAGATTTCCCGGCATATCATCAGGTATCAGTACATTAATGATCTGTTGCTTATGCGCAGCGCCAATCTGCAGAATCGTCTGCACTTCGTACACGAGATCTTTTATTTTGAATTCAGTCTCGCTGTCCCTATTTTCGGCAGGTCCTGTTGCAGAGATGTTCAGAAGCTTGTGAATCATCTGAGAGAGCTCCTCAGTTGTTCCCAACAGTTCAGACAAGAACGCCTTTTGCTGAGTATTTATCATTGTGTTTCCCAGCTGTTGCAGGTTATTGAAGAGGGAAGCCAGTGGTTTTCTGAGACCGAATCCCAGGTCGCGAATGTTATCCTCTCTTAATACCATTGATTTACCCGAAGCATTCTTCCCGTTGTGATTACACTCTGTTGCGATGCGCTGGGAAACATCCTGCAGTACTCCAACGATGAGCAGTTTTTCCGTCAGTTCTTCGTACAATACCTTAGCATTCAGGGATATATGCTTTAAAGTGTGACCGTTGGTGATGATGCGGTGTTCCAGTTGCTGTTGCGTGCCTTCTTTCACAACCCTATCAAAAAAGTCGTGAACGGCATTGCGGTCTTCAGGGTGCGCGTAAGCGATGTAGTCACTCATCGCAGGGGCTATGCTGCCCTGAGGCAATCCGAAAATCCTGAAAATTTCGTCGCTCCAGTGCATTTCGTTGCTGACCAGATCCATTTCCCAAGTTCCGAAAAGAGCCATTTTTTGCGCCTCTTCGTGCCTTTTCTCGCTGACGGAAAGTTTATTGGTGATTTCCTGTGTTTTTCGTAACGCGGCAAATCGCTGTATCGCGTAGCGAATGGCCCTGCTGAGGGTTCTTGCATCAAATTGTCCTTTGACGAGGTAGTCCTGTGCACCTGCTTTTACAGATTGGTTGCCTATGATTTCGTTGTTTATTCCGGTGAGGACGACCACGGGGAGTTGTGCTGCATTTTCCATGTAACGCGTCAGCGTCCGAAAACCACTGCAGTCCGGCAGTTCCAGGCTGAGTAGTACAATATCAATATCCTTCTTTCGAATGGTCTCCATGCCCTCAAAGAAGGT
Source organism: Lewinellaceae bacterium (assembly GCA_947459655.1). Lineage (GTDB taxonomy): Bacteria > Bacteroidota > Bacteroidia > Chitinophagales > Saprospiraceae > CANHEE01. Next base: position 5,239 of record CANHEE010000077.1, on the reverse strand, counting down.
TTCGCACTGGAAAACATCGATTTTTTGTGAAGATTCACCGAGGTACAGACGGATGAGGTTCGCGTCCGCCGGATTGTCTTCAATCAGGAGAATTGATATTCTGTTCTTTGGGTACATAATGTTACATGGGGCAGGAAGACGCACTGCGCAAGGTCTTTCGGCTACTTCAGAAAAGCAATAGGGTATTTTCTGATGAAAGACTCTTGAAAAAGTTTCTTACATTTGCACAACGCAGAACATTCTTCCAGCAAATAAGTGACAATGCAAACATTACGCCAAATTTTAGAGGAAATCCAAAGCTATTCGGATGGTCAGGAAATGTCGCGTGAACCCCACAATCTTTACGACCCCATTGCATATATTCTACAGCTTGGAGGAAAACGTCTGCGGCCGGCACTGGTACTAATGGGTTACAATCTCTATGGGGATGATACTAAGAAAGCGCTTCCCGCTGCTTTTGCAATAGAGTTGTTTCATAATTTTACCCTGATGCACGACGACATCATGGACAACGCACCCCTGCGTAGGGGAAAGCCAACAGTACATGTGCGTTACGACCGAAACACAGCCATCCTTTCGGGTGATGCCATGCTGATTCTGGCTTACAGATATCTGATGAGCGTGGATGCAGACGCGCGGGTGTGTACTGAGGCCATTAATATCTTCAACAGGTGTGCCCTTGAGGTCTGTGAAGGGCAGCAAATGGATATGGATTTTGAAAACCGCACTGATGTTTCCATCCCCGAGTACCTAAAGATGATCGAGTTGAAAACCGCAGTTTTACTCGGCGCTGCATTGGAAATCGGCGCCATCATTGGCGCTGCGAAGCAGGACGACGCAAAGCATCTGTACGAATTTGGCCGAAAGCTGGGCATTTCTTTTCAGCTGCAGGACGATATTCTGGACAGTTTCGGAGATCCGGCGACATTCGGAAAGAAAGTCGGCGGCGACATTTCTCAGAACAAAAAGACCTTTCTTTACCTGCATTCTCTTGAAACAGCGGAGCCGGCTGACCGTGAGGCCCTGTGGAACTGGTATCACAGCGCGGTAGACGAGAGCCGTAGCGCAGAAAAAATTGAGGCTGTGAAGCAAATATTCCTTCGGTGCGGGGTGGTGGACAGGGCAAATGAACTGAAAAATCGTTATTACCATGAAGCGCTGGAAAACCTTCGCATGGTGGCTATACCCGAAACTGCGAAAGCAACCATGTATGGCTTTGCAGCAGACCTGATGCAACGCAGTGTATGACGTACCAACAGGCCAAGTTTCCGACGGAAAGCCTTTGAATTCATACATCAAATCTTTCAAGTAGTATTTTTTTAGAGTTGACTCATAAAATTGCTGAAACCGACACTATGAAATATTTTATCACTGCCTTTTTGCTGTTTTTTTGTCTTTCCGGCAATCTATCGGCTCAAAACGCTTGGAGAAAAAGCAAGCGCTCAGCAGAGACTGCCGAGCGGACAGGCAATTTTGCCGAAGCCGCAGCACTTTATGAAGCCTCTTGGAAGGCCAATAACAAAAAAACAAAATTGATTTATCAGGCAGGAGAACTGTACGCAATCCTCAGAGATTACCAGCGGGCAGCAGATTGCTACAAGGAGGTAAAAGAAGATAAGGATTTTCCTTTTGCCAGACTGTACTACGCGCGGGCACTCCGACAGAGTGGTTCCTACGAGAAGGCCATATCCGAGTATGCACTATTCACCAGCAACTACGGCGGTGTGGATGCGGACAAACTGAGGGATTATGTACAAAAAGAAATCAGGGGTTGCGAATTGGGATTACAGGGAGGCCGTACCACAACGGGAAGCACCGTACAAGTGACTCGATTAGGCACTGCAATCAATTCTTCTGAAATAGAATTCGCACCAATTGCATTCGGAGAAGACCTCCTGTACTTTTCCTCCACCGCATCCGGTAGAGCTGCCATCTTCCGCTCACAAAAGCAAAATGGAATCTGGAGTAAGGCTGTGCAGCCGTCCGGTTTTCCCGATTTTAAAGAAAAGAGCTTTTGCAACGGAAGCTTTAGTCCCGACAATTCGCGATTTTACTTTACGGAGTGTTCTGCTGACAAAAGTCTCAGGGCCAATTGCCAGATTTACGTAATGAGTAGGTCGGGTGATCGGTGGTCGGAGCCACAAAAACTGCCCTCTTCTGTGAATGTGCCTGGTTATACCTCAACGCATCCCTCGGTTGCAAGCATAAAAGGAAAGGAGTTCCTGTTTTTTAGCTCCAACAAACCAGGTGGAAAAGGCGGTATGGATATCTATAGTGCACGGATTTATCCCGACAAAAAAGAGCCCACTTTCGGAATTCCCGCTAACCTTGGCGTACAAATCAACACCGATGGCAACGAGGTTACGCCCTATTTTGATGCTTCTGAAAATACCCTCTATTTTTCATCCAACGCTCATGTTGGTATGGGTGGACTAGATATACACAAATCGAAAATGCTGGATAAGGGGGAGGATTACGGAAAGGCTGAAAATGTAGGAATACCCTATAACTCTCCCGCTGACGACCACTATTTTGTGAAACTAAAAGGAAAAAACGGCGGTTTTCTGGTGTCTAACAGGGTATTCAAGGACAAAGCCTCGACCACCGACGACGATGTCTTCGAATTTGCCATCCTGCAGAAAAATCTTGTTGTAAAGGGAAAGGTGACCGACAAATGCAAAGGACAGGTACTCGCAGACAGCCGTGTAAATTTGTTTGAAGTTACTCCCGGAGGCCAAAAGAGACTGCTGAATACCAAATTGTCCAAAGATGGTAGTTTCGCATTCGGATTGTTGCCGGATAAAAAATTTGTTTTAGAAGCCGAGAAGCAGGGTTTTAGAAGCAGTTCTTTTGAGATAACCGCTTACCGTGACTCCACAGATATCAACCAGGAAAAAAATATCGAATTGGATTGTAATCTGCAGTTGAAAGAAAGCACGGGTACTCAGGCAACCGCAAAGTCTGATTCTAAGAATCCGACTCCGGTAGAAAAAGTTGATCCGTTGGTGGCAGCCTCTGTGGTCCCTGCAATAAAAGGCCAAGCGACGCAAAAAGCAGTAGCAGTAGAAAAAAAGGAGGCGCCGGTCTCCGATAAAGCTTCCCCCAAAACAAATGTCGCTGCCGTGCCCCCTTCTGCTGAAAAGCCAACTAAGAAAGTTGCTCAGCCTCCAGTGGTGCGTGCTGAGAAAAAGGAGACGCCTGTAAACAAGGCACCGGAGACCAAAACAACCACAGCTGATCCTGTAGCACCTGCTACAGACCTTGCAGAAAAAACTGCACTTTTGATGGCTCCAATAAAAGGACTGACTTCAGTAGGCACAATGTCGTTATACGAAATATGGAGCAGACAAAAAGAGCATTTGATTACCAGTGCTCCGAAGCACAGCGGGGCCTACTTCAAAATCCAGATCATTGCGCTGAAGCGTTTTGATTTTGAAGAAAAAAGATACGACTCCATCCGCGGACTCGGCAGGGCAGATATGGAATACATTGTTAAAAAAGATATGGTTCGGGTGCTATTGGCTGATTATTTCAAGCGGGAAGATGCAGAGAAACTTCTTCCGGAAATCAGAAAAAACCGCGAGTTTTCGGGTGCTTTTATCGTTCAGTACATTGATGGTGTGCGGTACTGAAACCGCAGTCGCAATTTTTAATAAGATGATGAAAAAGAAAACATTGGTCATCGGAGCGAGTACTGATCCGACCCGATTCTCAAACATGGCGGTAAAAAGCCTGCTTCAGCATGGTCATGATGTCGTGGCACTTGGTGTAAAGGAGGGAGTTATCGATGGTGTAGCTATTCACACTGAGAAGGAAAACTTTACCGGCATCGACACGGTTACCCTTTATCTTAACCCGCAGCGCCAGGAAGAGTACTACGACTACATTCTTGGGCTGCATCCAAAGCGCATAATTTTTAATCCCGGTACTGAAAATGAGGCATTTGTCAACCAGGCGAAGCAGCACCATATTGCAACCGAATACGCTTGTACCCTTGTCTTGCTGAATACGGGACAATATTAAAATGCAGCGGTTCAGCGCACCAAAAAGATGTGTTCTGTAGACATCATCAGTCCTTCCCGGGATTTTACCCTTGCCCTCAGCAGATAGTAGTTTCCCTTACTGAAATTCGTGAAGTCAGCAAGATTCATTCTGGAAAGCGGCTTTCCCGTCCACTCCTGTTTCCATGCCTTTTTACGCAGCCAAACAGGAACCTTCGGATTTTTTCTCAAATTGATGATTTCGACGGCACTATTGACATCGTTGAAGGTAGCTGATCCGTCAACAATTACTTTTTCCGGACTGTATTCCCGCTCAGCCCGCAGAAAAACACTCATTGGCGCCGTTCCTCCGGTTTGTTCCACAAAAGCAGTTGCCGAGGAGCGGAGCATGATCTGAATTCTGTTGATCTGGCAGGGCGTGTAGGCATGAGGGAAGTGTTCGTTGTAGTCCATGATGTTGTTGGACACATTCAGCCAGTTGCCACAATACTTATCCTTTTGCTGATATCCCCAGCACTGGCCCCATTCACCACTCTCTTTGCGGAAGCCCATCGGCGTATCTTCGCAGTCATCATCGGTATTCCAGGTGTGGTATAAGCCCAGCAGATGCCCAATTTCGTGATTGATGGTACTGGCGGCATAATTTTCACTCCATTCCGGCGACACAATGTATTTATTGTAGAACGATACCTTGCAGGCCAGTCGGGGCATCACAACTTCCGGTCTCAGTACTTCGATGGCGATGCCGCTACCCGAACGCTCTGGAACGATGGCGAATATGTTGATTTCTGTTTTTGGATTGACCCCAAACTTGTCCAAAATTTCCCAGCCACTGAAAAAATCATCGTTGTGGAAGGTGTCGCTGCGGTCAAAATAGACACCTTTCAGTACATACTGCATGTTGATGGGCAAAACGGGAATCGAATCAACCCCGGTAGGCCGGCGGAACATTTTCTGGTTGTGAGCCAGCTCATAATTGGCTTTTTCAATAATTTTCTCCGCAAAGTAATATCCGTTTTTTGTCGAGTCTTTTACGCCATCCCAGTATTCGTTGAAATTTCCGCTGCCATCGGCTTTCAGCATAAAATGAATGTTGACTGCGACAAATCTGACAGCATCGTTTCCCTCCTGAGCACCGGCGTTTAGGAAGATGATAAAAGATAAAATCAGGGTCAATGCGGTTTTCATCTTCCGCATCAGTTGCGCTGGTCTATGCCCCATGATAATTTTTTTCTGAG
>CANHEE010000076.1 GCA_947459655.1 Lewinellaceae bacterium | reverse complement strand
TGTCAATATACCCGTTAGAATTGAGGCTTATGAGCTGGAAAGGGCTGTGAACAATAGGATAAATGGAACACTTTACGAGGATTACAATTATGCAGATGGTGATGGAATGATGTTGAAGGTGATGAAATCGAACTGGATAAATGTCTGGTTTGATGCTTCGAATAATCTTTATTACAGGGTTCCGGTTAGCATCTGGTTTAAAAAAAATCTTGGAATTACTGAGGCTGAGGCCACAGGGGAAATAGCTCTGAAATTCAAGACCTGTTTTTCTGTTAAACGTGATTGGATGTTTGAAACACAGACTTATGTTGAATCGTACGACTGGATACAAAAACCCACGCTTAATGCTGGTTGGGGAATTCCTGTCACTTCAGTTGCCAATTATGCTATTGATAAAAACAAGGTTCTTCTGGGGCAACTCATCGATAAGCAAGTACGGGAATCTTTCGATTTCAAAGGATTCGTTTCAAATGCTTGGTCTACAGTACAGAATCCCTCGCTACTTTCGCAAGAATATAAAGCTTGGATGAAGGTATCACCGAAAAATATTTCAATGACACCTATTTACACCAAAGACAATGTTTTTCAAACCAATATTGGACTAGAAGCAGTTACAGAGGTATTAATTGGTAAGCAACCAACCTCCAAAGGTATTACCCCCCTGCCAGAGCTAAATACCCTTAACAACGGACTCGATAAAAATGATTTTATAATTAATCTTCACCTCGATATTCCCTACAATGAAATTGATTCAATGCTTGTAACAGTCCTAAAAGGTCAGAAATTCAGTCAGTCCGGTAAAACGGTAGTTGTAGAATCTGCAAGGTTATTTGGTCAGGAGAATCAGGTGGTTGTGGAGGTCCAAATGGCAGGTGATTTTAAAGGTAATCTGTACCTGAAAGGAGTTCCAAAGTATGATGTGGAAAAACGGGAAATATTCATGGATCAGCTGGATTTTGAATTGAACACCAAGAATTTCTTTGCAAAAGGTGCCAATTGGCTGTTTCATAAAGGTTTGGTAAAGTTGCTTTCCTCCAATCTTCACTTCCCTTTAGGCGACAAACTTGATGTGATGAAACTACAATTCGGAGAATCGCTAAAAAACCATCAGATTGCAACCGGTGTCTCCATGCAGGGATCTATATCGGGTTTGGATATTCAGAGAGTTTATCTTACCTCTAGCTCTATACGCATCGGCATAAATGCCAAAGGAGCACTGAATTTGCTCGTTAGAGGATTAGAATAAATATATACAAAATTTCTTTAATTTTGGGGATTTCCGATTTCACAGATGAAGTGATGCAGTTTTTACTTATAGTATGTTCCGTATCCTAGCTATATTTTTGCTTTTTGGTTGTTTTGTAAAAAAAATTAATGCTCAGATTGAGGTCACTGACGCGTCTACTCCTCCTTTTACACCGGAGAACCTAATTACAAATTATTTTCTAGGAGAAGGAATAAAAGTGGTCAGTGTAAAGTACGAGGGGGCTGCGAGTGGCGTTGGTTACTTCAATAATGCCCGAAACAGTATTGGAATACAAAAAGGTATAGTATTGACAAATGGTTTTGCGGCATCATCCGGACAAGGATCTACCAAAAAATTCGGTGTTGATGCCACAGGAATCCAGATAGCAAGCAATGACAACAAATCCAATCCGGTCGATCCGGATATTAATGCTGTACTGAATTCGATTTCAGGAGGCGCTCAGCGAAGTTCAAACCTTTCTAAATATACCATTACTTTCATTCCGTCTTCAGATACCCTTAGATTTAGATATGTCTTTGCTTCCGAAGAATATCCGGAGTACGTTTGTGACCGGTACAATGATGTCTTCGGTTTTTTCATCAGCGGACCAGGTATGAATGGTCCTTACGAAAACAACGGGATAAACATCGCGTTGATTCCAGGGACTACACTTCCTGTTGCCATCAACAATATTAATCTTGGTAAAGGAACTGCCAATTGTCCACCAAAATTCCCCGAATTTTACAACAACAATGATAAAACAAACCAAGAACCTGTTTATGATGGTATTCTTGATGTTTTTACCGCTCAGACAGTTGTGCAGCCTTGTCAGGTTTACACCATTAAACTTATTGTAGCAGATGTCGGTGATCCAAATTATGACTCTGGGGTTTTTCTTGAAGCAAAAAGTTTTGGAACTGAGACTGTACTGGTCGACAGATTTACATTGTCGCAGGACAACAATATAGTGGAAGGATGTGCAGATGGTTTTATTTCATTCAGTATACCCCACAAAGCAGAACGAGATCTATCGATAAACTGCAAATTAATTGGAACAGCTACTAATGGCACAGATTACAAACGAATACCTACGAGTTATTTTATAGCAGAGGGTGATAGTGTTCTGACAATTCAATTAAGTGCTTTCGAGGATAATCTCGACGAAAAGAACGAAACCATAGGGTTTGTCCTTGAGCGAGATGTCTGTACCCGCGATACCTTTTGGTTTTTGATCAACGACAATCACTTCAGCAGTGCACCCAGAAACTTGCTGAAAGATACTGTAATTTGCAAATGGCAATCCGTTGAACTTGACGCTACAATGAACAAATCCACACCCAAAGGAAATAATTTTGAAAATTTACAGAATGTACCTATTGTGACGGGCACTCAGGGTAGCGGACTGACACCCACTGTAGTGCCTATTATGGTAACCAATGTAAGTCCACTCCAGTTTTCACCTTCTATGATAGAGTCAATTTGTGTCAATATTCAACATCCATGGATTGACGATATTGATTTGTATCTCATTGCTCCTAATGGCCAGTTTATTGCTCTGAGTACAGACAACGGCGGAAGTGGTGATAATTATATAAACACGTGTTTCAGTCCTAATTCATCGACAAAGATTTCAGACGCCAGTCCACCATTTTCGGGTTTCTGGTTACCTGAAGAGTCATTTGATAACCTATTGAGTGGCATAAATAATCCGGTAAATGGAATTTGGAAATTGATGGTGATTGATGATCAGCCCGGACTGGACGGAGTAGTTATTAACTGGAGTATCAAATTTAGATCTAATTACCAAATTAAGTACCAGTGGATTACTCCACAAGATCTTTCTTGTGGAAATTGCCCTGTTGCGAAACTCAACCCTACTAATACTACCCAAAAACAGGTTTTGATATCCGATAGCTACGGCTGTAAAATAAAAGATGAAGCTACAATTAAAGTACTTGACTCATTAAATGCTCCGAATATTTTGTGTGGAATTTTAACCCACAATTCAGTGACATTTACCTGGGACTTTGATTCTGAAGTAACTAATTATGAAGTTAGCTTGAATGGAGGTTTGTGGAAAAATATTGGTAACAATGTGTCCTTTGCAGTTGACAGTCTATTACCGGGTGAGTCTGTTTTTCTAAGTGTTAGAGGAAAGGGAGGATTGTGTTTCGAAAAAACAGCAATAAAGCAGTGTAACACCATTCCCTGCACAACTGTCCTTCCTGAAATCAAGGAAATTAAGCATATCAGCTGCAATGGAAAAATGGATGGAAGTGTGCGAGTTGGAATTCGTCAAGGGGGCATTGCACCTTTCAGTTTTAAAATGAGTTCAGTTACCAATAATGACGGAATATTCGAAAACCTTTCAGTTGGCAAGTATGAGGTATTCATAAAAGATACATTTACCTGCGCCGCACGTATTGAATTTGAGCTTTTTCAACCCCAACCTATTGCACTAGATGCTGCCGGTGACACTTTGAATTGCTTTGGAAACAAAGATGGAGTGGCAAAGGTGTTGGTCAGTGGAGGTACAGCTCCTTTCATATATAAATGGTCAAATGGGATGACCACTGAAAGCATAATCCAACTTGCTGCAGGAACTTACGAAGTGCAAGTGATAGATAGTAATTTATGTTCAGCAGTTGATTCTGCTACAATTGAGCAGCCAGAACCAATACTTGTTATTGCTGTAGGGAATTCTGTAAGTTGTCACAACAGAGAAGATGGCAAAGCGGAGTTAGGCAGTATTTCAGGAGGAACTGCACCATATGAGTTTCTTTGGAGAAATGGCTCCTATGTGCAATCTGGATCAAAAATAATTAATCTATCACCTGGAGGATATACTTACAACATCAAGGATGCAAAAGGTTGCGATATTAGTGGTCTTGTTGAGGTGGACAGCATACCAAAGATAAGGTTGAATCCAAGTATAAATACTGAAAAGTGCTATGGGGACAAGCGTGGAATGATAGTTTTGACCCCTACGGGTGGTAATCCGCCATTTAGTATCAGGTGGAGTAATGGAAGTTTCGGAAATCTCAATTCAGGACTTGGTGCCGGGATTTACGGAGTGACCCTAACAGACAATCAAGGTTGTGTGGAATCTGACAGTCTTACTATCAGTGAGGTGATCAAATTACAAACCATCGTTCGTTATACCGAAGATGTGAAATGTTTCGGTGGAACCAGTGGGAAGTGTACTGTTAAGGTAAGTGGAGGAACGGGAAAATATAATTATTATTGGTCAAATGGAGGTGGTACTGATACGATTGTGAACCTGGTCACTGGATTCTATTATGTAACAATTACTGATACCAATTTATGTAAGCTCATTGATACTTTTTTTGTTAGGCAACCGGACAGCATGTCCATCATTTCACAAGTTATCAACATGCGTTGTGATTTACCCCGTTCCGGCTCTATCATCGTAAATACCAAAGGTGGTAACCCTCCGTACAATTACCGATGGTCAACAAATGATACGACAGCAATATTAACAGGTTTGGCTAAAGGAACTTATTTGCTGACTGTCACCGATGCGAACCAATGTGCAAAAACTGTTGCTTACGAGGTGAAAAGTTTAAATGAAATATCAGTAAAAACAGAAGTAGTAAACCAGAGATGTTTCAAAACGGCAAGTGGAGAAATTAATTTGAAAGTATCTGGAGGAGTTCCGCTTTATCGTTTTATGTGGAGTCGCGGTGATACAATATCTACATTAAAAGAGATATATCCAGGTAGATATTCGTATACGGTAACCGATTCGGCTGGGTGTATCAAATCAGGTAATGTAGACATTTTCCCTGCTGATTCGCTTAGCATTTCAGTAGAGACAGCACCGCTCAAATGTTTCGGCAGCAAGTCTGCAAGTATAAAAGCAGTAGGTTTTGGTGGACGTTCTCCGTACAGCTACAGTATTAACAATAGTGACTATTTCAAGAATAATGTATTTGACAATTTAGGTGTAGGTGAATACAAGATTATTGTAAGAGATTCTACTGGTTGCCATGCCGAAAAGCTAGTAAATATAGCAGACCGTAAACCAATTTTGGTCTCTTTGCCCAGAGATACTGTTGTTTTTAGCGGTGACTCACTTGCAATTTTACCAAAATTTAACAACGTGCAGGGAAATGTCAGGACAAAATGGTTGACTGATATATCGGGTTCAATTAGCTGTGACACATGTCTTTTTACGAAATTATTCCCACGGTCAAGTACAACTTACGTATTGAGTGTAACTGACGAGTTAGGTTGCGAAGGTAAAGTTTCAATTTTTGTTAAAGTAATCAGGAAGAATTTCATAAAAGTGCCAACGGGATTTTCACCTAATAATGATGGTCAAAATGACATTTTGGTAGTCCACGGTAGTAAGGGAACTGAAATTTTAAGTTTTGAAATATTTGATAGATGGGGAGAGAGGATTTTTTCTTCATCAAATCATCCCGTCAATGACAATTCATATGGGTGGGATGGTTACTACAGGGGCGAGGCAATGCCATCGGGAAACTATATATGGCAGGCTAAGGTCAAGTACGCTGATGAAACTACAGGTGTTGAAAAAGGGGCTGTTTCACTGCTAAGATAGTTTATTCTTGTTTCTTTTTCATTTGTTCGATGGCCTCCTTGTAGTATGATTCAAGTAATGCACCATGCTTTTCTTTTTCGAAATATTTTTCTATTTTTTTTCTGTTCTCTGGTAGATATCCCCAGCTTAGGATTTTCTCCATCGCATTTGCATACGCCTCAATATCCCTTTCTTTGACCAATAAGCCGTTTACGCCATCCTCAACCAACTCCGGAATTCCAGAATGGTATGTAGATATCACCGGCAATTCCATGGCCATCGCTTCCATTAATGCAGTGGGTATCCCTTCAGTATCTCCAATTTTGGAAGTTACACTATGGTGAACAAAATAGTTGGCGTTTTCCATTAATTCAGAGGCTTTGCGTTTATCAACTAATCCAGCAAATTTTACTTTATCCTCAAGTTTATTTTCTTTTACAATATTTTCTATCTTGGTTTTACACTCGCCCTCACCTGCTAAAATTAATTTTAGAGGTAATTTTGTTTTTTGCAGTAATTGTGAAAAAGCAAAAATTGTGTACTCATGTCCTTTTTTCTCAGCAAAAGAAGAAATTTGAATAAATACTATTTCAGCATTCACATTTTTGTAAATTACTCTTTTAAAAGTATTAAGATCAATGCCACAGTATATTACAGAAGAAGTGTACCACTTTCCTAAAATTTTTGCAACATGGTTTTGAGAGAACTTACTCACAAAAATTGGAAAAGTATCCTTTCTTAATAACACTTTGTTTAGCGTCTTGCAATATCTTTTAGAATTTAATTTGTGTGAAACATCAAATCCATGAAGTGTTAAAATTATTGGAATCTTTGTTTCACTAAAATTCATAAAAAAGTGCCAAGATTCAAAACCAAAGTGAGTGTGAATAATGTCGGGCTTAAAATCCTCTACTATTTTTTTAAATTTTAGTTTGAAACTGGCATTTCTGAAACCAAACTCAAAATCATTACTCTGTAAAATATGCCTAATTCTATTTTCAATTTTTGAGTGTTTAGGTAGAGTCTCTACATTGCTATAAGGAAAAATAGTTTCATTTCTGCGCTCCAATGTTACCACTTTTACATTGTGGCCTAGATTGCTTAAATATTCTACTTCATTGTAGATGAATGTTAATGTGGGATTTGCAAAAACTTTGGAAAAAAATAATATTTTCATCTTTTTACTTTTTTTGCTATTAGTGAAATTCCGGTTATCATCTGACCCTCAGAGAATGAAGGTGGTATTGTGTCGACCTTGTAGAGTATAGCAATCAACGGTAATAAAAAAAATGAAAAGGTAAATTTTAGAAGGTTGTTTTTTATGTATCGTCTGCACCATAGTGATAACATAAGTCCTAATGCCGCATTCCAACCGCCATGTGCTTCCATTTTGATGATTTCAAATCCGTATTCGTTTAAAATACGTTGCAATGCAAAGGGTGTGTATCTGTATTCATCATGTGGCACTTCATGTAAATTCCAGATAAATGGAACAGTGATAAAAAAAAATGAATCAGTTTTTAGAACTCGGTATACCTCAGAAATTATTGCTTCAGGTTTTGGACAGTGTTCCAGCACCTCTGTCGCCATTGCGGAATCATAACTTTCCGATGGCAAGGGTATTGAGCCATCTTTAGTCCAAAATATATCGGCTTTGGGTCCACCATAATTTCTTGCATTCTCCAGATCAAGTCCTGTGTATGTCGATATACTTTTATTTTGTAAAATTAGGTTCTTATATGGTTTGTTTCCACAACCTACATCTAGGAAATTACCTTTAAAATAAGGAATTGCTGCCTTTGTTGACGTTAGTATTGCATTCCTAAAATGGTAAATATCCAGGGTGTTTATCCTGAGTTTAACATTTGTGAAATTGTCAGACTTACTCATTGGGAGTGAAAATATCAGATGAGGTTGTAGTTAATTTAAAATCTGTAACGAACTTACGACTCAATAAAACGTATATAGGGTCATGGGAATAATAAAAAAGCAAGCAATAGGATTTAGTATTGTAAATTATCTTGGGGTTGCAATAGGTTCTCTTAGTACCATTTTTCTTTACCCTCAGGATGAAGAAGCCTACGGTCTTTTTCGCTTTTTACTTGACTCCGCAAATTTAATTCAGCCTTTTGCTATGCTAGGTGCCTGGTATGTTGGTACCAGAATGTTTTCCATTTTTAAAGATGGAAATAATCAGCACAACGGACTATGGGTACTATTAACGCTATTATTCATATTGGGTTCCACTATATTTGCTTTTTCTTTTAGTTACTTACACCCATTGTTATTCCCGCTTGATCAGCTCAAAGATAAGGAGATATTTGAGAGATACCTCTGGACAATAATACCCCTGTTTATTTTATTTGGCTATTTTGTATTGGCTAGAAGCTACGCGGCCAATTTTCTCAAAGTCGTAGTACCTTCTTTTTTGGATCAATTAATAAAAATTACTTTTCCACTGATTTTCATTTTGTATCTGGCAAAAGTAATTTCGCTGGATGGTCTGGTTATCGGCATATTAGCACATTTTCTTTTAATGGTGCTTTTTTCGTTGGTTTATTTGAAGAGAATCAATGCTTTGTTTTGGAAAATTCCTTCAAGGAAATTTTTGTCGCGTAACCAATGGCAATCTGTTGCCGGTTTTGCGCTCTATGGTGCAATTGGTAGTGGTAGTTCAATGCTTGCATTGCGATTAGATACTTTTATGATTAGTATGCTCATGGGAGATTTACACGATACAGGTAGATTTAGTATAGCATCTCTTATCGGTTCTAATATAGCCGTTCCACTCACCGCAATCACTGCTATATCAACTCCAATCATTGCTAAAGCGTGGAATGAAAACAATCTCGAAGAAATTCGAAAGCTTTATCAAAAATCTTCAGAAAATCTTCTTTGGGTAGGACTGCTGCTATTCGGATTGATCGTTTTGTGTATTGATGATTTATTTTTGATAATGCCGAGGAAAAGTCATGATTATTCTGCAGAGATTACGGTTGTTTACATTGTGGGATGCAAAAGTGTCATCGATATGGCAACTGGTGCAAATGATACAATCATCGCATATTCAAAAAAGTATACCTTTAATTTGGTCGCTATTGTTGTCATGTCGCTTTTAAATATAGCTGGTAATCTAATGCTCATTCCTTATTTTGGGATAGTTGGTGCCGCTCTTTCAACCTTTGTATCTTCCCTTTGCTTTAATGTTCTTAAATTTTATTTCATCAAACGCCAATTCAATCTGATGCCATATACAATCAACACACTGAAAATTCTAATTATTGGTGTTTTGCTTATTTTTGTGTGCTGCTACATCCCGCGCCTGGATAATCCTTATCTTAGTATTTTTCTCAGAAGCGCTTTATTTCTGGTGATAATAATGGCAATTTCACTGTATTTTAACGTGTCAGAAGATATCACATACCTAAAACAACAAATTAAGAGCAAGGTCAGAACAGTTCTGAAGTCCTAAACAATGCGCTACTAATTTTCCAAACCTTGGTTGTTCGGATAATGGTTCAGGTGCTCAAACTTGTACTCCTCCTTTCTGCACAAGTCTATCAATCTGGAGACGTAATCTTTTTTGATAAAATGTCGCTCATGCATCAACAGGATACAGTGGTTAGGCGTAAAAGTATTTCCGTGCTTAAGTGCGTATCGAATTTCAGAAAATATCTTTTCGGCTATACTTGTCGGCGCTCCCGTTCTTTGATCATAAGACCATTCAACATCCCAACCGAATATATTATGACCTGCCTGATGTCGTAATTTTTCAGCACTTACCCCACTCTCTTTGCTCACTTATGATCTTGAGCCCAAATACCAAAATCGTCTTCTGGGTACTTTTACAATTTTATTCGGTATGTTCAACTCATGAGAGTTTTTGTTGAAATCTCCCAATACCGCATCCGGATTTCTGTAAAAATGATTGTATCTGCCAGAAGCATGGGAATAACTGTGGTTGCCAATTTCTATAAGTGAGTCATTTTTGTAATCTTTGACATAATGTATCATGTTTTGGCTGAACAAATGTTTCCCAACTAAAAACACGGTAAATTTTGTATGCTTTAGGTGTGCCATTTTAAGAATATCATTACTGAAAATGGTTGGGCCATCATCAATTGTAAAGTAGATGTACTGCTTTACCTCAGGGTATCTAACTATAGAATCTGTTAGTTTTTTTTTCTCTTGAAATTTGTAGTTTGTCAGGGGTGTTTGCAGATGTAGACTTACCTATAAAATTTGGGTTGTATTGGTTGCAGGAAATATTCAAAACAATTAATAAACCTAGAAAATTTTTAGCACTGCCATTCATCGATATTTATTTCTACAAATATACAATGTTGTTATACGACATACGAATTACGATATATAGTAAATTGTTTTGGTACTGTTTTTAGTTAATTGTTGGAGGTTAATTTTAAAGAAATTGAGATATATGAAAAAAACTAAATGCGCGTAACACATTTAATTGACCTACATACCAATGTTTTTCTGACTAACATATCGAAACAGACTTGGGTAACTATCTCTGATAATTTCATTATATTTTAAATGCGTCTCAATCCGTCCAGCTGTTAGGTTTTTGGGTCTTTCATGCAATTCTTCTATTTTTACATTTTACAACCCTGAAATGTGTTATGAATAAAAAAGAACTCAACACCGACTGGCGAAAAACAGCTGCAGCAATATATAATAAACCCAATGATTCCAAAATTCTTGGTTCAGTAGAAGTAGATATTACAGAACTCGAAGCTTTTGTAAGTGAACAGAGAACAATAGGGCTTAAAATCACCCTAACCCATGTTTTTATGCTTGCAGCTGCAAGGGCTATTAAATACGATGTGCCACAACTAAATACTTATATTGTTCGTGGCAATGTCAAAGGTAATAAGTCAGTAAATGTAAGTTTGAGCATCCTTCAATCCGATGGTTCGATGAGTTCAATTATGATAGAAAATGCTGACAAACTCAGTTTAGGAGATGCCGTAAAAACCATAAATGATGCTGTAAAGTCTGGTAGACAGGGTGATGAAAATAAAACAACGCAGAACAAGCAGGTAATTGCTAAAATACCCTATCCTTTTCGAAAATGGATTCTGATGATTTTTAAGTCACTTTCCGTTAAATGGGGCATAAATCTCCCATTTACAGGATTTTCGCCCAATAATTTCGGCTCTTTCATTCTTTCAAATATTGGGACGCTTGGATTGGATATCGGTTATCCGGCATTAATGCCAATCGCCAATGTGAGTTTTGTCATGATCATGGGGAAAGTTCAGAAAAAACCGCTTGTTATTGGTAATGAAATTGTACCGAGAACGGTGATTACACTGGGAGCCGCAATTGATCATAGAATTGCAGATGCTTCACATGCTGGTTTACTTTTCAAATCATTGAAGCATTACGTTAAAAATCCACGCTTGTTATTGGAAAGTCTGCTGTAAAAAAAAAGCCACACTCAAACGAGTGTGGCTTTTTTTTATCTTCTTATACCCAATTCATCACATAGTGAGCGGAATTTAGCGATATCCTTGCGCTTTAAGTAGTTCAACAAAGCTTTGCGCTTTCCAACCAATGCAAGCAATCTCCTGCGACATGAGTGGTCTTTTTTGTTCTCTTTCAAGTGATCGGAAAGACTTTGTATTCTGTAAGTAAATAAAGCTACCTGACCTTCTGTAGAACCAGTGTTCTGCGCAGATCCTCCATACTTGGAGAAAATTTCGTTTAATTTTTCTTGTGATAGGTAAATTGCCATTTTTTAATTTTATTAAAGTTAATAAAAAACCATTCAAAATCGCGGTTTTTTTGGCGAAAAACCCTCAATCAGGAATAGCGGCTGCAAAGTTAATTATTTATTGTAAATTTTTCAAATATTTTTTGCCTTTACTGGTAATTTATCATGAATGATGAAATGTAAGATTTCTAAAAGCTATGAAAATACTGATTAAAACCAATATACCGGCCATTAAAAAAGGAGCGCCCGGGAAGTAACAGAACGTTTCTTCATTTGAAAAATAGTGAAACAAAAGGTTGTTCATTAACAATGGACCAATGATTGAGCTCAGACTTATCAAGCTTGTTAATGTGCCCTGAACTTCTCCCTGTTCATTTTTAGGAACCTGATTAGAAATTATACTTTGTATAGAAGGCATCGCAATTCCGCTAAATGCAAAAAAAGTCATGAATGCAAACATCATCCAGCCCTGGGTTGCAAATGCGAATAGAAAATACCCGACAAAGGCAATAAGAAGACCAATGTAAACAGATTGCACTTGTCCTATTTTTGGAATAATTATTCTGGACAAACCTCCCTGTACCAATCCGACGGTTAAACCAACCCACCCAAGTGAGAGGCCTACCATTTTTTCGTCCCAGTTGAATTTTTCCATGGTAATATACACCCATGAACTTTGATTGGCATGTCCGGCCACATAGACAATAAAAAGACAAAGTACCAAGCCAACAATTTTTGGGTACTTTCTGATTTGAATTAAACTTCCAAACGGATTGGCTCTTTTAATATCAAAAGCTCTTCTGTCTTTTTCCGGAAGCGATTCTGGTAAAACGAAATAGCCGTAAATACAATTCATTAATGATAGTGCAGCAGATGCAAAAAATGGAATACGTGAACCAAATGAGCCCATGATTCCACCAAGTATTGGCCCGAGAATGAAGCCTAATCCGAAAGCAGCACCAATCAGACCAAAGTTTTGTGCTTTTTTATCCGGTTCGCTGATGTCGGAAATATAGGCTGTAGCTGTGCTGTAACTTGCGCCGGTAATGCCCGCAATCAAACGACCTACAAACAGCCAGCCTATGTTTGGAGCAAATCCCAGTAAAATATAATCAAGCCCAAAGGCAAATAATGAGGCAAGTAAAACAGGCCTCCTGCCGAAGCTGTCGCTTAATCCACCGATAACGGGTGCAAACAAAAATTGCATTGCTGCATATGTACCCATTAAAATCCCCCCCCAGCTCGATGCCTCGCTCAGATTACTGTTTACCAACTCCGCAATAAGTTTGGGCAAAACAGGGATAATGATTCCTAGTCCCACAACGTCGAGTAGCATTGTGATAAATATAAACAGGAGAGCTTTGTTTTTATTCCCAAACATCAGAAGAATACTACGGGTATGTTTTGACTACTTAACTTAATTGTCAGGCAATTCGCCTGATTTTCTTTTTTGCTTTGTCCCAGAATCCGTCACGTTTTATTAGTACGTACCTGATTGAAATTCCGGGTTGGTATTCTATCAATGGCGCATTACTTTTACCGGCAACATGGATCAGTGGTTTAACATCAACCGAGCAATTCAGTCGTCTGATACTCCATTCCAATCCAGCTATCGTGTTAATACCATATGAGTTGCCTACAAAAAGCTTCTCCTTTCTAGAAAAAGCAGTTTGCGGACCTACACCAAAATAGGCATTAAACCTTCTTCCGATGATGTTGATGTGTTTTTCCAAGATAATTGACAGCTGAAATTGATCTCCCACCTGAGGAACTGTCATTAGACTTTCGAGGGTAAGTTTATTGCCTATACTCTGTTGGTAAGTTAATCCTCTGTCCTCCGAAAATCTAAATCCCAGCGCTGTCTTGTAGTGTTGTCCAAAGAGAATAAATGGACCTATTGTTGCACAAAAAATGAGGAAAACAGTTCTATTTTTCATGATATGATACCAATTTGTCTTCAATAGTATATCTCCTCTGCCGGTTCACCTATGTAGAATGGTAGTGACCAACTTGCTCTTATTCCCGAAAGTAGGTCCAGTCTTTTACTTGAATTTTTTGATTTCAAATCCCAATCCCAGTCTCTCCAGCTTGTGGTAAATCCCTGCATAAAGTCAAAGCCAATCATGAGGTTTACTCTTCTGTTTTTGCTAAGGTGCTGGTAGCCAATAAATTCGCTGATGTACCATCCTCCGGTAAGCCGATCATATCCTCGAATGTAAGGTTGGTCAAGCTGAACAATGCTTTTGGTATCATCTTGCAGTCTGATTTTGTGCTGTAGATGTCCGAGGCCCAACGTAACTCTAATTCCCGATCGATGATTGGATTGATTTGTCGAAAAGAGCTTGCCAATGTAACCTCCTGTCCAAAGTCCTCTTTCTCTGAGAAATACTTCAGTTGCTACAAAATCGGTCCCGTACAATTTCCCGGGTAAATTGTATATTTTACGCAATGGATCTTCCTTTACTGTTCGACCAAAAATATATCCAAATTCACCACCAATTATCCAGTTGCCCTGTTCTGTCATGAGATCGATGCTGATATTTGGTGCAGAACTATTGCCGTAGCGATTTTTTAGGTCGCCTCCGGAAATTTGACTTAATAAAGAAAAATTCACAGTTAGTACAAGCCCTTTGTTGTCTTTAGAAATTCGTTGTGCAAAACTGTAATTTAATATTCCAATCAAGACAAATAAGAATAGGTACCTCAAGAGGAGTGGAGTTTTTATTGTCATTTTTGATAGATAAATCTTAAAGGCAAAGATAGAAAAGCTGATTAGTTTTTATTTGTTAACGGTAAATTAAAACTGTATATTTATCACAAATCTTTTCTGTAAATATGCCTGAATACCATACATTTGTCCGAATTAAAAATACAAGATGATGCGTCTGTTTATTTTGATCTTTTTTACCTTTTCATTTTTTTGGGGTTGTGCACAAAACCGTCAGGGCAAAGCTGCCTGTGTAGGATTTTATAACGTT
>CANHEE010000075.1 GCA_947459655.1 Lewinellaceae bacterium | reverse complement strand
GCTTTTTACGGTAACCTTTGCGCCTTCTATAGGATTATTGTTTTCATCAATGACCTTGACGGAAAGACTGAAAACGTTCAGTGGCTCCAGTTCGATGTCAAGCACGGTTACTTCTGCCCTGGTCATTTTAACAGAAAATACTGCAGATTTATAACCTGCTTTGGAAACATTTACCGTGATGCTGCCATCATCGGCAACTCCGGTTTTGTACACACCATTCAAATTGCTGGTGGCATCTGCAGTGGATACATTTACAATCTGAATTTTTGCGCCGTTTATAAGTGTCTTGCTGACTTTATCCCTGACAGTTCCCTCAAGGTAACAGGCTCTTTTGTAGGTAGGAGCCACAATGTACAGGCCCTCATCGATGTTGGAAATGATCAAATTCCCGGAAGGCAGGAAGGGGTATACTCCCCAGGCACCACTAAAGGGGTCATTGATGTCAATCGGAGGACCGTAAGTATCATAGTGTGCCACTTCCACGAGATTGTCAGGACGGTGAACATCATGGATGGTTACACCTTCTGTGTAATAGGAACTTACTGCGTACTCATTGATAATGTGTGTATTGTGAATTACTGCACCTGAACCAATATTGTGTGATATTTTATCGAGAAATCTGATGTTTGTCGGGTCGCTCACATCGTAGGATGCAAGAAATGAATTATTGTTTTCATCGGTAGTGAAAGCTGTCTGGTGATTTTTCGATAGCCAGATATTGTGCGTAAAGGCGGTTGGCGTCTTTACTTTGCCCAATGACACCGGATTCGCTTTGTTGCCGGTGTACCAGATTTCCATTTCTCCGCGATAGATGTGCCCAGCATAAAGTGTATCCCTATCGGCAAAACCATCGTGTATGTAGTCTTTATTTACTGCACCAATGTATTTCGGATTCCATGGATCGGTTTTGATATCAAACATCGCGGCTCCACGATTGGCAACACCGGTCGCACCAAAACAGTACACTACACCCTTTGTGGTATCAATGTGGAGGGCATGTATTTTGTTTAGCTGTCCATCTATCGCACCGTCTCCGGTGTAAAACTTATTTCTGACCTGATTGGCATTTGGCAGGCCTGACATATCAACAATCTGCAATCCCTGGCCTCCCTCTGAAGTCACGTAGGCATAATGACCATATACTTTGATTTCTTTCCACAGATTGTCCGGACCGGGCAATTGCATGATTTGTACGGGAGCCTCCGGAGCGGTAACGTCCATAATAATCATACCTTTTGATGCCCCAAGCAGCGCATACTCCTTGCCTCCCTGGGCGTAGCCGCAGATATTGGCCAGTGTCTGCCCCGGAAATTCAGTATGTGACAGGAACTTCATGTTATAATTTTGCTGCCCTGACACCTGCAGACAAAAAGACAAAGCTGTGACAATCAGCAGCAAATAATTTTTCATAAATGTGTAATAATGAAATGAATACAATAATAAAAATGCAAATAAACGAAATAAAACCAAAAATTCCTTCAATACCGTAAAACCTTGCAAAATCAATTCACCGGGAATTGTATTTTAACCAAATAGCAATGCAAATCTGTTTCGACTCATTTTTCTTTACCCCCGTGTGCACATCAAGGCATTTTTTGATTAGAGTACCCAAGAAAAAGCATATCGAAAAACTAAACGTTGATTTTTTATAGATTTCAACTAATTTTGTAAAAAAAAGATGAAAAAGTTAATCTTGCTTGTCCAGGCTTTTCTGCTCTGCATAAATATGCTGTTTTCCCAAGCCAACAATATTTCTTTGCTTGGACGTTGGGATGACAACACCCTGCCCATCAGAAGTAATCTTGTTTATAACGATTGCTGGGGCTTTGAAAAGGCAGGCAGAGAATATGCTGTGATGGGCTCATTGACAAAGATTCATTTTTTTGAAATAACGAATCCGTCGACACCAACCGAGATTCAAAATTTTGTCCCCGGAGGCAATAGTTTGTGGCGTGATTTCAAATACTACAAAGGCTATATATACGCCGTGGCGGACGAAGGTGCCGAGGGACTACGTGTTTTCAATGTAAACAACATCAATGCTACGACCAATCGCATCACGCAGGTTTTCAGCAACAATACCACTAACTATTTTTCTACCTGCCACAACATCTGGATTGACACAACGGCAGGCCGCCTGTATTGCGCGGGGACCAACACCAGATACGACGGCGTAAGGGTTTACGATATCAAAACCAATCCGGCCTCGCCCGTATTGTGCGCCAGTATAGCCCTTCGAACGGGAACAACTTCAAGCTCCGGATATATTCATGATCAGCACGTTTACGGAAACAGAATGTACTGCTCACATATCTACGTGGGAAGAATGGATGTTTACGATGTCACCGCCATCAACAACTGGATGCCCGGTAATGCGGTGATCACTACCTACCAGCGGCTTGGCTATGTAAAGGTACCCGGGTCGGCGTATAACCACAGTAGCTACCTTACGGAAGATAAAAAACGACTCATCATGGCGAAGGAAACCGCAGGTAGACCGCTTCACATCGTTGACATTACCGACCCTGCAAACATTACCATCAGCGGAACCATGTTTTCATGCTCAGAATGTGCCACAGGAAGCACAACGATGCCGGATGGTACAAGTCCGCTAGTGCACAACCCCTTTGTGATGGGAGACCTTGCCTTTCTGGCTTATTACCACGAAGGACTCGTAGTGTACAACATAAGCAATCCTTCCCAACCGATAAAAGTGGCACAATACGATACTGACTTCCCCAATACCGGAAGCTACAGCGGCTACACGGGTGCCTGGGGAACCTATCCTTACCTGCCGTCGCAGCGGGTAATTGTTTCGGATATACTGAATGGATTGTTTGTAGTTCAGCTCTCCCCTACTGTTCAACCTGTAAAAGTAGCCGCCAAGACCTACCTTGCCAATGTAAATCCGCAGACCGGTCTGATGGATGACTACATGAAGAGCTTATTTAATTTTCCAACCAGCGATCCATACGCGGTGCCGGGAGCCTTCAATGGAAAGTTTACCCATGTGAACAATACAGCCGCGACAGCCAATCAGCAGGCACTTGCCGTTACCGGAAACAATGCTGTGGCTGACTGGGTGTTTCTTGAATTGCGCCAGGGAACCGCAGGAAGTACTTCTGTTGTCAGCACCCAGGCAGCTCTGCTGCAGCGGGATGGTGATATTGTAGCACCGGACGGCGTCAGTCCTGTGACATTCCCTGTACTACGGGGAAATTACTTCGTCAGTGTGCGTCATAGAAATCATCTGGGCATCCGGACCAGTCAACCAATGCTATTGTCCAACACCGTAACCAGTATTAATTTTACCAATGGAAGCATAGCGGTAAATGGACAGAGTGCCATGACCGGCTTTCCGTCCTATCCCAATGTATTTGCCATGAATGGCGGGGATGCAAACTCAGATGGTTCAGTTGATGCACTTGATTTCATAAGATTCAATATGGAAACCGGTCTGTTTGACGATTACAATACCAATACTGATTACAATCTGGATGGCTCTTCAGATGCCGTAGACAGCATTTTATGGGTGCTCAACAACGGAAAATTCGAGGAACTTGATTAAGACGTTGTTTGCTAACCATCTCCTTTTCCGGTAACGGAGACCCAAAATACCTAAAAAACACATTATGAGCAAAACCAAGAGCAAACAGTCGGAAAGAGAACTCTGCCGGCTATTTGAAAGCTGGAGTGGCGAGCCTGCAGAAACCATTACCAAATTGGCCCAATCGGGATCTGACAGGACCTATTACCGATTGAAAAGCAAATCCAGAACCTGTATCGGTACCCATAGTCCCGACAAAAAGGAAAACGATGCATTTACATACTTCACAAAACATTTCAAATCGAAAGGGCTTCCGGTGCCGGAACTATACCTCGTAGATTCAGAAAAAGAAATCTACCTCCAGGAAGACCTTGGGGATACCGCACTTTATCAGTTGCTGCCGGGCGAAAATCAGGCATTTTCAGAGGAATTGGTGCAACTCTATAAAAAAATTATTGGTCTGCTCGCCAGACTGCAAATCCAGGGCGGGGAGGGTCTGGACTATAGCGTCTGCTACCCGAGAGCAGCATTTGACCACCAGTCTATGCTCTGGGATCTGCACTACTTCAAGAATTACTTTCTAAAGCTGGCAAAAATTCCTTTTGACGAGCAGGCACTGGAAGACGACTTTGAACGCCTCATTGCATTTCTTTTACAGGCAGACTGCCAGTACTTTCTGTTCCGGGATTTTCAGTCCCGCAACATCATGGTTTTGGGAGAAAACCCTTATTTTATTGATTATCAAGGAGGTAGAAAGGGTGCTTTGCAGTATGATCTTGCATCACTCCTGTTTCAGGCGAAAGGAAATATACCACACAACATCAGAGAGGAACTGTTGGATCACTATCTTGATTGTGCGGAGACGCTTACGACCATTGACCGGAAAGCATTTACAAAATACTACTACGGATATGTGCTCATCAGATGCCTGCAGGCGATGGGCGCCTATGGTTTCAGGGGCCTGTACGAACGGAAACCCCATTTTATTGCCAGCATTCCGTTTGCCATCAGAAATATTGAGTGGCTACTGAACAACATTCAGATTCCCGTCGAAATGCCGGAGTTGCTCAAAAGTCTGCGCTACATGGTTGACTCAAAGCAATTCGAACCCTTCGACAAAAAGAAAGGCGCAGCCAGCCCACTGACGGTCACCATCACCAGTTTTTCCTACCTGAAGACGGGCATCCCGGCAGATGAAAGCGGACACGGCGGCGGATTTGTATTTGATTGCAGGGCCATAGACAATCCGGGCAGGTATGAAGAGTACAAAAAACTTACCGGCAGGGACAAGCCTGTCATCGAATTTCTCAAACAGCAGAAATCCATGGACGATTTTCTTCACAACAGTTTTGCACTGATTGATAACGCCGTAGAAAACTACATTGATCGAAACCACAGCAATCTGTCTGTTCATTTCGGCTGTACAGGCGGCCAACACCGCTCGGTGTACTCTGCAGACCAGCTTGCGAGACACCTCAAAGACAAATACGGCGTCAAAATCAATCTGAGACACATCCAGCAGGAATCTATCAACTGGACGAACTAAATTATTGCAAAATCTTCTTGCTCAGTAAAATGTTAAATTTCAATTCCATGCAATAAGACGCGCAACGCTGCAGTTTTAGGGTGGTAATTTTAATCGTTTACATTTCAAAAAAGGAGATTTTGCATGGATTCAGACTTTACATCTAATGATTTATTACAATTGCTCTACAACGAAGTTCCTGCTGAAAAAGCCGCTACCATGCGGGAAGCCATCAGAAACGACTATTATTTGAATGCACGGTATCAGGAATTGCGAGACGGAATTTTTGCACTACCTAAAGCTACTTTCGCACCTTCGGCCAGAGCCATCAAAAACATTCTGAACAAAAGTATGCTCCCATCAGGTGTAGCTTAACTCATCATCCCGACTTCCTTCGGCAAAAAACAAACCCTGGTAATCAAAACCGATTATCAGGGTTTGACTGGTTTTCAGATACAACCGCAAAGTCCTCCCATTCAATGACCTGACTGCGGTACATATCCACATAGCGGTAAAGTAATCCCAATATACCCGCTGAAAACAAACCCAGCCTGGTATATTCTGTCGTTTGCTGAAAGTCAGTATAGAAATTTCTTATCACCAGCACCTCTGCTAGGGTAACCAATGTAGCAAGTAAGAAACAAAAAATGGTTGCCGCCCTGACATTCTGCATCGTTTCTCCTATTTCCATCCGCCCCGATCTGACAAGCATTTTTTTATAAGATACAGTTTCAGGACGCATCCTGCAAAGCTGCCTGAGAATAACCCCCGAGCGACGGAATGCGCCAAGATGATAGTGGCTGCAGGCTTTTCTGAAGAGCATTTTCTGATAAATGTCCTCACCACGGTGCAACACAATGTTATTGCAGATAGAGGTTTCGATGACCACCTCGGCCATCAGCATATGTGACTCATATGATTCGCAATGGTACAGTGCTTCTACGTATTCCACCAGAATATCGAAATACTCCTTAAAATCCAGCTCAGAAATCGCCTTTTCATGCCTTTCATAGAAATAGACCACCTCTCTTGGGGCAAGCACATCGAGGGAACAGAAATCTCTGTACAATTTGCTATAATAAATAGGCGAGTGGCGGTGCATGAGCAAAAATCTATGCAACAAACATAATGGATTTTCCTCAAAATTCAAAGCAACACCTCCATTTTCCGAGCACCCCAAAAGATATATGGTTTTCCTTTGATTTCTATGTAAAAGTGCCGATTTTTGTGGAATTTTTCACTCCATCTGTCGTCTTATGTCAAAGCCATCGTTACCGGAAGGTGTCAGGGATTTTTCTCCCGAGCAGGTTTTCAAAAGAAACTATTTATTCGACACCATTAAGGATGTTTTTCTCAAATACGGATTTCTGCCCATAGAGACGCCGTCGATGGAAAAACTGAGTACCCTAACCGGAAAATATGGTGAGGAGGGCGACCGCCTGCTGTTTAAAATACTCAACAATGGTGATTTTTTGGCAAAAGCCAACAAAGAAGCACTCATCGACATGAATTCCGGAAAACTCGTCTCCAGTATCGCCGACCGGGGACTCCGATACGACCTGACGGTTCCTTTCGCTCGTTATGTCGTCATGCACCAGAATGATATTGCATTCCCTTTCAAGCGATTCCAGATTCAGCCTGTTTGGCGTGCCGACAGGGCTCAGCGCGGCAGATACCGCGAATTTTACCAGTGCGATGTTGATGTAATCGGTTCTGAATCACTTATGTGTGAAGCGGAATTGGTCAGAATTTACGATGAGGTTTTTCACAAACTCGGTCTCAATGTGGTGATCAAAGTCAATAACCGCAAAATACTCGAGGGCATTGCAGAGTCAGTCGGTGCCAAAGCGAAATTCACGGACATGACCATCGCTATAGACAAGCTGGATAAAGTTGGCGAGGAAGGCGTTGAAAAAGAACTCCTCGGCAGAGGATTTGATGCTGCATCCGTTGTAAAAATTATGAGCGTACTCGGCACCAAATCACTGACAGAACTGAAGGACTATCTGAAAAACAGTGAAATAGGGCAAAAAGGCATCAGAGAACTGGAAGATTTTCACAGCTACCTTGACAGCAGTCCCCTGAGCAATGTAGTAGCCTTCGACATCACCCTCGCAAGGGGACTAAACTACTACACCGGCTGCATTTTTGAGGTGCAGTCCAAGGATGCCACTATGGGTAGCATCGGTGGCGGAGGGCGCTACGATGACCTCACGGGTGTGTTTGGCATGAAAGGTGTTTCCGGTGTTGGTGTATCCCTCGGTGCAGAGCGCATTTTTGACATCATGGAAGAACTGGGCAAGTTTCCAAAAGCAGTAAAAGGACAGGCTGAACTTATTTTCCTGGCCTTCGACGCTGAATCCCATAAGTTTGCATTTACAGTGGTCACCGCTCTGAGAAAAGCAGGTATCCGTGCAGATATCTACCCCGAAGCAGCAAAAATGCAAAAACAAATGACCTATGCCAATCGCAGAGGGTTTGCATATGCTGCCATTATTGGAGAAAATGAACGCCTGCAGGGTAAAATTGCCCTCAAAAACATGGAATCCGGCGAGCAGTTGCTGCTCAGCGTCGATGAACTCATCCAAAAATTCAAGCATTACAAATGACAAAACCAATCATAAGCGGTATCCAGCAAATGGGTATCGGAATACCCGATGTTTACGAAGCCTGGAAATGGTACCGCAAGGCCTTCAGTATGGATACCCCCATTTTTGATGAGGCCGCGACGGCAGGTTTAATGTTGCCCTACACGGGTGGTAAGCCACAGGATCGACATGCTGTCCTGGCCATCAACGGCAATGGTGGCGGCGGATTTGAAATCTGGCAGTATGTCAGTCGTGTTCCGGTGGCGGCGGCCTTCGAAATACGTCTGGGCGACCTTGGTATTTTTGCGGCAAAAATGAAAAGCAGGGATGTTGCAAAAACCTACGCGGAACACAAAGCCAAGGGATTTCAGACCAGTCCACTGTACGAAGGCTCCAACGGTGAAAAGACTTTCTGGGTAAAAGATCCTTACGGAAACAACTTTCAGGTTGTGCCTTCCTCCAATTGGTTCAGGAATGCCCATACCGGTACAGGAGGAGCATATGGCGCGATCATCGGCGTGAGCGACATGAAAAAATCTATGGAATTTTACCGCGATCTGCTGGGCTACGATACCGTCATTTTTGACGGCAAGGGAAAATTTCCGGATTTTGCCCACCTTCCGGGTGGCACCGAAAATTTTCACCGGGTTATCCTAAAACATTCCAGACCACGCGCCGGAGCGTTCAGCCGTTTGCTGGGTGAAAGTACCCTGGAGCTTGTTCAGGCACTTGACAGCACGCCACGGAAAATATTTGAAAACAGGTTCTGGGGCGACCTGGGCTTCATACACCTTTGCTTTGACATCAACGGCATGGCCGAGATGAAATCGCTCTGCGAAGCGAAAGGACATCCTTTCACCGTCGACAGTGCCAATAGTTTTGATATGGGCGAGGCAGCTGGGCATTTTACCTACATCGAAGACCCTGACGGAGCACTCATCGAGTTTGTGGAAACCCACAAAATTCCCATACTGAAAAAATTGGGTTGGTATCTTGACCTTCGTAAGCGACCGGCTGATAAGCCTCTGCCCGATTGGATGATCAGGGCACTGGGTCTGAATAAGGTCAGGGACTGATGCAATTTTTTTCGCTGCAATCCGTCTTCCACAGAAACTTTTATAACAGCGCTTTGTTGTAAGTGCAATTCAAAAAAAGCCGAATGGCAGCGTCAAATTCCCCGCAAAAAATAAACGTCGTATCCACAGTGCAAAGCATAAAATGGCTGATGCTGATGGCCTGGCGCGACAGTCGCCGAAGCCGCAACAGGCTAATGCTTTTCGCCTCTTCCATTGTACTGGGGATTGCCGCGCTCGTTGCCATAGATTCCTTCTCTGAAAACCTGCAGAAAAGCATCAACAGCGAGGCCAAGGGTCTGATTGGAGCGGATTTGCTCCTAAGAAGCCGCCAGGAAGGTATTGCAGACCAGTCCATTATGAACATCATGGATTCGCTGGATGCTGATCGTGCACTTGAGGTCAATTTCGTTTCCATGGCGGCCCTTCCAAAAGCTCAGGCGACCAAACTGGTGGCAGTGAGGGCAATCGAGGGAAATTTTCCCTTCTTCAATACAATAAAAACCATTCCCGAGACCGCTTCGGAAGGCTATAAGACCGGTGGTGCAAAGGCACTGATTGATCAGACTCTTGCCACCCAGTACAATATCCACCGTGGGGACAGTATCAAACTGGGCGAGAAGATGTTTGTGATTGACGGCGAAATTGAATCCGCGCCGGGTCAGGCAGGCATTACATCTGCGGTCGCACCGGTCGTTATAATATCCAAGGAATACCTCGCAGCAACTGCTCTTGCAGAGCGCGGTAGTCGGGTGAATTACCAGTACTACTTCCGTTTCCGCGATCCGAACACCAACGCCGATATGGCCATCCAACCATACGAGAAGTTGTTCAAAGAGGCCCGCATCGACGTAGAAACCCCTGAAAGTCGAAAAAAACAAATCGGCTCCGCTTTCCGAAACCTTACGGATTTTCTGGGTCTGACGGGATTTGTGGCGTTACTGCTGGGTTGTGTGGGCGTGGCAAGTGCGGTACACATCTATGTGAAAGACAAGCGACCGCAGGTGGCTATACTGCGCACACTGGGCTGTTCCGGCGTTCAGGCTTTCCTGATTGTTTTGATACAGATCATCAGCACGGCCATTATCGCTGCTGCACTGGGTGCTGCTATCGGATCGGCCATCCAGTACCTTTTGCCGCTATTGCTAAAAGATTTTTTGCCCATACAAAATGTGAGCAATGATGTTTCGCTAACGGCGATCGGCAAGGGCATCGGTATCGGACTGATTGTCTCCACGCTTTTTGCTCTGATGTCGCTGGTCAGCATCCGCAACATTTCCCCGTTGAGGGTGCTTCGCGCATCTTTTGAAGAGGGAAGTGCCAACCGCGACATTGCACAATGGGTTATCTACACGCTCATCAGTATTTCTGTTGCCTTGTTTACGTATTTGCAGACCAAGCAGTTGAGTATTACCCTCGGCTTTATGGCAGTGCTCGGATTGATGTTCGTAGTATTGACAGCCATTGCAAAATTACTGACCATAGCGGTAAAGCGATTTTTCCCTTCCTCATGGAGTTACACCTGGAGGCAGGGAATTTCCAATCTTTTTCGGCCCAACAACCAGACACTGGTACTGATGGTATCCATCGGGCTGGGTTCGGCGCTGGTGATGACGCTATCGTTTGCACAGGACCTACTGCTCCGGCAGGTAGCGCTGAGCGGCAGCGGTGAGCAACCGAATCTGATTTTATTTGACATTCAGCCTTCGCAAAAAGAGGGCGTGAAAGAACTGGTGGAAGCCTCCGGTATGTCGGTCATTCAGGAGGTGCCTGTCGTTACCATGCGATTGGAAAGCATGGACGGCGTATCGGTTAATCTGCTCATGGCCGATTCTACTGTAAAGCGGGAAGATTGGGCACTGGAGCGCGAATACAGGTGCACCTATCGCGACACCATGATTGGCACCGAAACCACCCTTGAAGGGCATTTCCTGAACAAAGACAGGGGTAATGATGGTACGATTTACGTTTCATTGGCTGAAAGGGTAGCCGATGCGCTGCATGCGAAGGTGGGAAGCAAATTGAGCTTCAATGTTCAGGGCAGAATATTTGACACGGAAGTCAGCGACGTACGGAAAGTGGATTTCGCCCGTGTGCAGACCAATTTTTTCGTGGTTTTCCCTTCAGGTGTACTGGAGGCTGCACCGCAGTTTCACGTTGTCGTGAGCAGGACGCCATCCACGACAGCTACGCTTGACTTTCAGAAAAAACTGGTAGACCGTTTTCCCAATGTGTCTGCAATAGATCTTACATCCATACTCAAAACCGTAGATTCCATTCTTGGGAAGGTTTCATTTGTCATACGCTTCATGGCATTGTTCAGTATCCTTACCGGAATCGTGGTGCTGATTAGTTCAGTTGCGCTCAGTAAATACCAGCGCATGCGGGAAAGCGTCCTCCTCAGGACCCTCGGTGCCGGCCGGAGGCAGGTTTTGGGCATCAATGCGGTGGAATACCTCATGCTCGGTGCCCTCGCCACTTTGACCGGAATCATCCTAGCCGTAGGAAGCAGCTGGTTGCTTTCGGCATTTGTCTTCAAAATACCATTCCACATTAGTTTGGCGCCCGCCCTTCAGCTGTTTTTGGGCGTTACATCGTTGACTATGCTCATCGGAATTCTGAACAGCCGCAGTGTGCTCAGTTCACCGCCTCTGGAGGTGTTGAGAAATGAACTGAGCTGAGGAATCAAGTTTGTTCTACCAAACTTGTTAAAAAAGCGCACACTTTGTGTCCCGACTCCTGTCACAAACAAGTAAAAAGCATTGTTCGGTTAACAAAAAATAGCATGTAAAACAAAATATTCATAGCTTTGTATCAACATAAACTATGCCCTGATAAGGGTGCGTAAACTATAACATGAAACAATTAGCAATTTCCCTATCTCTGTTTATCTTTTTCGTTGTGTCCTGTAAAAAGGATGATAATAGTGGCAGTACGAATGCGCCCAACATCCTGAAACAAGGCAACTGGCGAATTACACTTTACAACGATAGTGGCAAGGATGAAACTTCCTATTTTAGTGGTTATACTTTCACTTTCTCCAACGGAGTGGTGACAGCGGTGAAAGGAAGCAGTAGTGTGAGCGGCACATATGCAACTAAGATTGATGACAGCAAAAACAAATTCGTTCTTAATTTTGCTGCCACAAGCCCATTTGATGAGCTCAATGACGACTGGCATATTGTAGAGGAAACCAGTTCCAAAATCAGACTGGAAGATGTCAGCGGTGGCAACGGCGAGACAGATCTGCTGACTTTCGAAAAAAATTAAAGACTTGCAAAACTGATTTTGACGTTTCCAAGCAAACCAAAGTCAGATATTATTGCGTCATTTTTTGACTTCCGGACTACTGAACACACGCATCTTGAAGCGCCGACGGCACATACAATATCACACCCTACTGCTGTTGCTGATTTACCTTTTTAGCAGCAGCCCGTCGATTTTATACCATCACCACAAGTCCCGACATAGTTCGTTCCAAGAAGCAAGTCCCTGTGAAAAGGCGATTTACTACTCGGCAAAAGAGGGCTCCTGTAACCACAAGGCGCATTTTTCTGACATGCCGGAAAAATGTCCGCTCTGCGACAACCACACGGTATCGCCGCATTATATGCAGGTTTTCCACTCCTGTTTTTTCATTGTTTTGCGTCAGCCGCAAATAGTTGAACATTATGAGAGCGGACATGGTCAAAACCCCGGTGCACCATCCAACAGAGGCCCACCCACAGCAGCTTCAATTTTTGGCTGAACCCATCGCCGGGACGCTGTTAGGCAGCAGTCCTTGGCCATTTCAATAATTTAAAATACTACAAATAAGATGAAAACACGCATCCTGTTTGCTGCTATTGCCATTGCATATGCAGCATCACACACCCATGCACAGAACCGGATTTCGGGAAACATCCGCGACGAGCAGACTATGGAACCGCTCACCGGGGTGTCGGTGTATGTCAACGACCTCAGAAAAGGCGCCATCACAGACCGCGACGGAAATTACAGTCTGGAAAACATCAAAACCGGAACTTACCTGTTCGAAATCAGCTATATCGGCTACAAAAAGCGGGTTGAAAAAATAAACATCAGCGGTAATGCTACACATGATTTTAAACTAAGTGAATCGGTCTCTGAACTGAGTGAAGTGGTCGTTACTGCCGTTTCAAGATCAACCGAACTGAAGCTGAGTCCGGTCATTATCAAGCCCATAGACTTTGACGAATTGCACCAAAACAGTTCTACCAACCTCATCGATGCCCTGAAAAATGTGCCCGGTCTTCATCAGATTACCACCGGCGCCGGGATCTCAAAACCCGTTATTCGGGGACTTGGATACAACAGGATCATTTCACTATACAACGGCGTCAGGCAGGAGGGGCAGCAATGGGGCGACGAACATGGACTCGAAATTGATGAGTACTCGATTGACAGGGTAGAAATTGTCAAAGGTCCGGGCAGCCTTATGTATGGTTCAGATGGCATTGCGGGCGTATTGAATTTTTTGTCACCAAAACCCTTCGCAACGGGACAGATTAAGTCCAGAATATTAACAAACTACCAGAGCAACAACAACATGATTGGTTATTCACTCTCCAATGCAGGCAACAAAAACGGAATACAATGGCTAGGGAGGTTCAGCAGCAAGCTTGCCGGCAATTACAGCAATGCCTTTGATGGAAAGGTTTACAACTCAGGATTCCGGGAGTACGACGGAAATATGTTCCTGGGTATTTCCAGAAAGTGGGGATATTCGCACCTGAATATAAGCTCATACAATACCACCATCAATATGGTAGAAGGCGACCGCGACAGCTTGGGCAGATTTGTTTTTGCAAAGCCTGACGGACAAGGATCAACCACGGAGGCAGTTGCAAATAAAAACGACCTTCACGGGTACAAAACCGGATTTCCAAATCAGAACATCAAGCATCTGAGAATCCAATCCAACAACAACTTCATTATGGGCAAAGGAAGCATCAATGCCGACCTTGGCTTCCAGAACAACCGTCGCCGTGAATTTGGAGATGTTCTCCATCCCGGTACACCCGAACTCGAATTTGACCTAAATACCCTCAATTACAGTCTGAGATATAATTTTGAAGCATTCAATGGCTGGGAAAATACGGTGGGCATCAGCGGAATGTGGCAAAACAATGCCAACAGGGGCGAAGAATTTCTGATTCCCGCCTACAACCTATTTGACATGGGCGGTTTTGCACTCACGCACAAAACAATCAATAAACTCACTATCGCGGGAGGTTTGCGATATGACAACAGATACATCAGCACAAGAAAGCTGATTTTGAATGCTGAAGGAGAGCCTGTGGGCAATGCAGACAGCACGGGAACAGTCAAATTCAATCCGATTTCGGAAAATTACAGCAGTTTTTCGGGTAGTATGGGACTTTCCTACCAGCTCAGTGACAAGTCCACATTGAAATTCAATTTGTCCAGAGGCTTCAGAGCGCCAAATATTTCTGAAATCAGTTCAAATGGCAAGCACGAGGGCACGTTGCGGTATGAGTATGGCAATCCGGCGTTAAAACCGGAACTGAGTCACCAGATAGACGCGGCCTATTTTCTGGGTACCGACCACATTGCCTTTGAATTTACACCCTTCGTCAATTACATCTCAAACTATGTATTTACCAGAAAATTGGCTGCCGCAATGGGTGGAGATTCCATTCCCGACCTATCCGATCCCACGCCGGCGTTCCGGTTTACACAGGGCAATGCCACATTGGTCGGCGGAGAAATTTACCTGGACATCCACCCGCATCCGCTGGATTGGCTACACATTGAAAATTCGTTTTCTTTTGTGCGGGCAACCCAAAACAAGCAGCCCGACAGCACAAAGTATCTGCCATTTACGCCACCGGTCAGATACAGAGCAGAGCTAAGGGCACAGTTTAAAAAAGCAGGCAAAAATATCTCCAATGGCTATGTAAAATTCGGTTTTGATCATTACTTCAGACAGGACAGGTTCTTCAGTGCCTATGGTACGGAAACAGAGACCCCGGCATACACCCTGCT
>CANHEE010000074.1 GCA_947459655.1 Lewinellaceae bacterium | reverse complement strand
CATAGCTGCACAAAGCAAATCATCGCAAAGTGATACCGATTACTTGAGCTCTTTGCGTACTTTGTTTCAGAACAAGGAAATAGCACTTGATGCGAAAATTAAGGAGCTGATTCCGTATGTAACCAAAATAGCCGACAAGGGTGATGCCTTACTTGCTGCGAAAGCAATTGAACTGGTACAGATACTAGACCAAGTACACCCAAATGAAGCAAAAGTTTACTCCATCTACGGCGACCTTCTGTACTACTCCGACAAAAAAGATGAGGCGCTCACTCAGTACCAGAAAACCATAAAATTGAACGGTGCCGTATTTCCGGTATGGGAACAGATCTTTGAAATTCTAAGGCTAAAAAGAGACTTCGACGGATTGCTGAACAGTGCCGAAAAAGCACTTGACTATTTTCCAAATCAGGCAGCAATCTATTATTACCAGGGTACGGCATATTTCGAAAAACAAAAATACGCCGAGGCTTGCACCGCATTTGAGCAGTCCATTGTAATGAGCGGCAAAAATACATTTAACAAGGTCAATGCTCTGGTCGAGTTAAGCAAAGCTCAAATGAAACTGTCCAAGATGGAACTTGCCAGATCCAACCTGATGAAGGCACAATCACTTGGTGGCGAAAACTCAGCAGAATGGTTGGAAACTTTTGGTGACTTTTCTGCTCGAAACAATGATCTGGAAACCGCCCTTACCTACTGGATAAAAGCCAAAGAAAAAGGATCGAAATCAGCAACGCTGGACAAAAAAATATCAGAGAAAAAACTAATGGAATAATACAAAAACGTAAGACTATTCTCTGCTGTACAAAGCACTCAATACAATATGAAAATAAACGACGCTTACCTTGAATACCTGCTGCGCCTCGGCGACAATGCGCTGATTCTTGGCCAGAGGCTTTCAGAATGGTGTGGTCACGGTCCGATTCTGGAGCAGGACATCGCCATCACCAACATCGCGCTTGATTTTATCGGACAGGCCAGGATGCTGTACCAATATGCCGCTGAAATAGAAGGATCCGGAAAAACCGAAGATGATTTTGCCTATTTCCGCGATGCCCATCAGTTTAAAAATGTACTGCTTGTTGAACAACCCAATGAGGACTGGGCCTACACCATCATCAGACAATTTATGTATGATGCGTACAACTTTTATTTCCACCGGGCATTGCAGACATCAAAAGATCCAAAGCTCGCTGCATATGCCGAGAAGTCCATCAAGGAAATAACTTATCACCTGCGTTGGAGCTCAGAATGGGTCGTACGCCTTGGCGACGGTACTACCGAAAGCCACGAAAGAATACAGCGGGCACTTGATGAATATTGGAGTTTCCACGGCGAATTGATTATTCCGGATGAAATCGATATGATTATGGCAGAAACAGAAATAGGTGTAAACCTGACGGAAATCAAACCGTTGGTAGAGGAGAAAATGAATGAAATATTCCTGATGGCAGGTCTCCGAAAACCTGCTTCGACATGGATGCACAAAGGTGGCAAGAATGGAATTCACTCGGAGTACCTGGGCTATATTCTCGCTGAAATGCAAGCCGTACAGCGCACCTACCCCGGCAATGAATGGTAAAACTATCGTTTTTATGAAATATCTTTTCCTTCTCGTTCCGGTTCTACTGGCTTCCTGTGCTTCGGGGCTGAAAACACACACCGATGTTGATGCCCAGAAACCAAAGAACATCATACTGATGATTGGCGATGGTATGGGGCTCTCACAGATATCTGCCGGATTATACAGCAAAACCACAGCATTGCATCTGGAAGAGTTCAATGTCATCGGGCTACACAAATCTTACCCCGCAGACAAAGACCTCGTTACCGATTCTGCTGCGGGTGCAACAGCTTTCTCCTGTGGGTGCAAAACATACAATGCAGCCGTTGGCGTAAAAGCCGATACTACACCCTGCAAGACCATACTTGAATTCGCAGAGGAAAACGGACTGGCTACCGGACTGGTTGCGACATGCTCCATCGAACATGCTACACCTGCTTCCTTTGTCGCCCACGTCAAACACCGCGATAAATACGAGGACATCGCTGCATATTTTCTGAAAACAGATGTAGATCTGTTGATTGGTGGGGGAAAAAAATACTTTGAACGTCGCAGTTCAGATAGTAGAAATCTATCTGAGGAGCTCAGAAAAAAAGGTTACGAAGTGACCGGTTCTACTGAAAACGAGTTGAAGGATTACCGCTTTAAAGAGAGAAATACTGTTTTTTTCACTGCCGAAGACCACCCACTGCCTGCCGACCAGGGTCGTGACTATCTTCCACTTGCGGGAAAAATTGCTCCGCGTTTTCTCAAGAAAAAATCTGACAAGGGATTTTTCCTGATGATCGAAGGATCGCAGATTGACTGGGGCGGACATGCAGGAAAGACAGATTATATCGTCTCCGAGATGAATGATTTTGATAAAACCATCGGGGAGGTTCTCGAGTTTGCCAGAAAAGACAAACAAACGCTGGTTATTGTCACCGCCGACCACGAAACAGGAGGCTTCGCCATTCTGACCGGATCAACAAGGGGAAACATAAAGGGTGGATTTGCAGATATTAAGGACCCTAAAACAGACAGCTATCACCACACAGGAACCCTGATTCCCGTTTTTGCATATGGGCCGGGAGCTGCACAGTTTGCAGGAATTTATGAAAACACTGCTATATTTGACAAAATGAAGGCACTTTTTGGTTTTTAAACCATTTCAAACTGCCTGTGTTATAAACAGATTGTTCACCAAAAATACTTTACAATGGCTTTGAAAGTAGGAGATAAGGCTCCATCGATAAAATTGTTTGCTTCTGATAAAAAAGAAGTTAATCTGAAAGATTATAAGGGCAAAAATGTGGTTGTGCTCTTTTTTCCACTGGCATTTACAGGTGTTTGTACCGCTGAGCTTTGCAGCATGAGGGATGACATTGCAGCCTATCAGGGACTTGACGCACAGATTGTCGCCATTTCGGTTGATTCACTGTTTACACTTGACAAGTTCAAGGCAGAGCAGAATCTGAATTTCGCGCTGCTGTCTGATTTCAATAAGAAAACATCAAAGGCCTATGGCGCATATTACGATACCTTTGTTTTCGGAATGAAGGGCGTATCGAGAAGATCAGCGTTTGTTGTCGACAAGAAAGGGATCATCAGGTACGCAGAAGTGCTCGAATCTGCGGGAGATCTTCCCAATTTTGAAGCTGTGAAGGCCACGCTCAAGACACTCAAATAAAAAATCAGAAAACCTCTGCAGATGCTGCAGAGGTTTTTTTTGGCCCACCACTACTCATACGGCTTTAGTTTAGCTCCATATTTTACCACTATTTCTGCAGTGTGAATAATGCACTTCAGGATATTAAATCGTTTTATCTCTTGATTTACAAGTGTTTAAACAATGTTAATAAAAGGGTTGATTTAGTTAATTTTTTTAAAATTTTTTTTGCCTTCTGAAATTTTTTTTTGAATTTTAACGTTCGTTAAAATATATTTGACTGCTGATGACGACCGCGCGCTTTCGAAAAACAATATCCTTTTACTCCTGCTGTCATCAGAAATACCCCTGAACCATTATCAATAACCCTTTAAACAAAAAAATATGGCAAACACAAATCACAAAATTCTACTGGTCGAAGATGACCCAAATTTTGGCGAAGTTTTGCGACATTACCTTGAAATGAATGACTTCGATGTGACACTCGCGACAGATGGCCACATGGGATTTGAGACGTTTAAAAGAGGAAAATTTGACCTGTGCATTTTCGATGTAATGATGCCCAAAAAAGACGGGTTCACACTAGCCAAAGATGTGCGGGAAAGAGATGATTCCGTACCGATTATTTTCCTTACCGCAAAAACCATGAAGGAGGACATTGTACAGGGATTTAAGGTGGGAGCGGATGATTACATTCAGAAACCATTTAACACAGAAGAATTACTAATGCGCATCCAGGCCGTGCTGAAGCGGACTTCCCCGAAGGTGGAAAAGGATGAGCCTCGTGAGTACATCATCAGCAAATACCACTTCAACTATCCGCTGCGAATACTCACTTTCCGCGATGATCAGACCGATCAGACCAAATTATCGCCCAAGGAGGCACAGCTTCTGCAACTGTTCTGCATTCACGCCAATGATGTGTTGTCGAGATCAGAGGCCCTCACAAAAATCTGGATCGAAGACAATTACTTTACTGCCAGAAGTATGGATGTATTCGTAACCAAACTTCGAAAATACCTAAAGCGTGATGCCAATATAGAAATCGTCAACATTCACGGCAACGGCTTTCAGCTGCTGGTAAAAGGAGAGCTATCTGTAAAATAAGGTTAAACAGACAGAAATAAGTTGCAAATCGCAGTTTTGCGACCAAAAGAACTACAAAATGTATTTTTGTGGTTCTTTTTTTGCCTATGCTTTTTACATATCTGTCTGCAATACGGAATTTACTGAAAGTGACGAAACCTACAGAAAATAATACCCAAAAATACCGCTGCAGTCAACCTTTTTGGTTAAGATTGCGTCTTTGAAAAATACACGAAAGGCTATTAATGAAAAAGGCAGCTATTTGTTTGCTGATTTTTTTGCCGCTCATGCTTCAGGCACAGAAACGGACTGTAAAAAAACAAAGCATACAAAAACAAAACCATATAGAAATCGGACTGAATGTCAGCGGTGCTGTCGGCACTTTTGTACACAACAGAACCGACAGTACCTACAACGACCCTTACGCCATACTGGTCAAATACGTCAGAAAGCGAGTGGGCATCAGAATGGCAGCGGGTTACTCCTTCAACACAGTGAAGGAAATCAATGCCATCCAGGCACGGGTTGACGGACTACACAGAGTGGACTGGCGCGGCGGGATAGACTACCTTCACGACCTTAATGAGCACTGGCGTCTGTACTATGGTGCAGATTTTTTGCTGGGTTCGGTCAGGGGCAACAAGCAATTTAGTGAGGGCGATAACGTTTACAAGGTCTCCGTTAAGGAAAATCTAATGGGATTCGGACCGCTGATAGGTATTCAGTACCACATCACGCCAAAAATCAGTCTGCAAACAGAGGCGGCATTTTATCTGATGCAGAGCAACACTACAAAAACATACTACAATAATGCAAAGCCAGGCGAAATCTATACCGACAATACGGAACAAATCAGGGTTCTTCCGGGCATTCCGCGCTCTGTGGCGATTATTGTACGATTCCGGTAAAATGAGATTCAGCAGCAAAATGAAAACAGCGAATGCGAAAAAAACCATACCGCCAATGCAGAAAATACAGGCATCGGCGGCCGTTCTTTTTTTTCTGTTCATTACTCAAAATGGAACAGCGCAGGTCAACGATTCAACCAACTGCCAACAGCAAGTAGAACTCCTGAAAAAAGAATTGCGGGAGTCAAAAGAAGAGTACCGGAAACTACTGGAAGCCACAACGGTGGTAGTTGTCAGAAAGAGGGAAACTGAAAACCCTGACAATAAGCCTCATACCATTATTGGGATGAATATGACCACCATGTTATCACGCCTCGTTCCATTCGGAAACGGCGTTCCGCTTGCAGGACCAACTTCACTGATGTTCAGGAAACGTCAGGGAAACAAAGCATTCAGACTTGGCATTGGTCTGAATGCTAGAAATGAAGCTGATGTATTCAATGCATCACTCCGAATAGGGGTAGAAAGGCAAAAAGAACTTAGCAAGCACTTTGTTTTTACAAGAGGGTTTGATGGGATACTTGCGACAGGCTCTTTCAATATTCCCGGGTTCAGATTCAACGACAACACCTCTAATTTTTTGGGCGCACTACTTTCGCTCGGACTGGAATACAGGCTTGACAAGCGCATTACACTTGGGACCGAAACACTTTTGGTCGCAGGATTTCAGAACACGTCCGGATCAATATTTGCCACACAGATTGTTCCGCCGCTTGCTTTGTACCTTCATGCAACAATAAATTAAATGTTAATATTTTACTGGAATTTGACACTGAACGCCAATTCCCCTACTTTTGAAAATTAATTGCTGATTAAATCAGATTGTTATGCTTAAAAAAATTGTCCTCGGGGCCATTACTCTTCCTTTTGTAATGTTATATTCCTGCAAGCAGGAGATTACAGATACGGATGTACTTCAGGTAAAAAGCAGCAGACCAAAATCAGAAGCACTCACCAGCCGCTACAGCTACGCTGATGTTGTTGTTCCTGTGGGTTTTGAAGAAGCTGCGCAAATGCTGATGGCAGAAGACCCCGGATTGTCATCTTCCATGACTACCGTTCCATTGACGGCCGGTAAGACTGTACAGATTGCCAGCGTTACTGATGCCAAGGCCAAGCTGGGAAGAATTTTATTCTACGATAAAAAACTATCCATAAACAGTACAGTATCCTGTGGTTCCTGTCACCTTCAGGAGAAGGGATTTGCCGACGGAAAAGCCCTGAGTGCCGGTTTTGAAGGCAGACTGACCACGCGCAATTCGATGTCCATCATCAATCCTGCGATGATGCATTCGGGAATGTTCTGGGATCGTCGCGAGAGCAGTGCCAGAGCCCTTTCCCTTCGTCCTGTAGTCAATCACATCGAAATGGGAATGGAAGATTTGAAGCTACTCGAAATCAAACTTGCGGGCACAGACTACTACGCCCAACTTTTTGCAGATGCCTATCCTGAGGCACCTTTTATCACCAGAGACAATATTTCCGACGCAATAACTGCATTCCTGAGATCTATGGTCACCTGGAACTCAAAATTCGACCAAGGTATGAGAAGTAATTTCAGCAATTTTACCGCTGAGGAACTTCGTGGAAAGGAACTATTTATGGGCAACGCAGCAACCAACATTGATCCGTTTGGAAATGTTATCTCAAACGGTGCCTGCGGAGGTTGCCACAGCGCTCCAATGTTCAATGATGGTGGATTTTCAACGGGCATCAGTGCCTATAGCGATAACGATACTGGTAACGGAAAGGGCGTCAATATCGGCCTTGACAAAGTTTCCAAAGACAAGGGTACAGGTGATGGTTCATTCAAAATCCCATCTTTGCGCAATGT
The DNA here is from genome assembly GCA_947459655.1 of Lewinellaceae bacterium. Classification (GTDB taxonomy): domain Bacteria; phylum Bacteroidota; class Bacteroidia; order Chitinophagales; family Saprospiraceae; genus CANHEE01. Next base: position 7,772 of record CANHEE010000074.1, on the reverse strand, counting down.
TGAACTGACTGCTCCATACATGCACGATGGTCGTTTTAGCACGCTTGAGCAAGTAGTAGATCACTACAATGAGAAAATACAGCCTGCTGCAAATCTGCACCGCAGATTAAGGGAATTTGATGGTAAACCGAAACGATTCAATTTCAGTGATGCGGACAAAAAAGCATTGGTTGCTTTTTTGAAAACCCTGACCGACAGACAGTTTGTTAGCGACCCGCGCTATTCCAATCCATTTGAAAATTGATTCTTTTTATAAATTATTTTACAACCATGCAGCGTCTTAAGCCGCTGCATGGTTTTTTAATGTACGTTACAAATTAATTAATCATTGGATAGTCTTATGAAACATTACATTCGTGTCATTGCCGTTGTCGGTAGTATATCCTTCAGCCTTCTGGCACAGGCGCAAAATAAGGTTACCATAATATACGAGGAAAATTCTGCAAACAAGGGAAAAGTAGAGTGGACCAGAAGTGTTGAAATAAACGATGCTGTAATCGGCGAGCCTAAAAAGATAAAAATACCGGTAAAGAATATCAGCAGCGTTCCGCTGGTTATTCTAAGTGCCAAAACCCATTGCGGCTGTATTGAGGCCACTGTACCAAAAGACAGCATTGCACCCGGAGTTACAGGTTATATTGATGTTGTTTATACCGCCAAACCACGCACAGAAACCGACCAGAACGGCGTTGAGAAAACGGTTCCGCCTCCATTTACCTTCTACCAGATTATTGATGTAACCACCAACTTTGACCCCAAAAATACCGTATTACTAAATGTAGAGGGCACGGTAGTCAAGTAGTACAGAAATCAGGAAATCAATCTGCGTTCATAAAAACAGCATTTCCAAAAATCAGCTTACCCTGCTCCCAGAATCCCCTGAACAATGGATTGTCTGTGAGATAAGTAACGTTTCCTCTACCCAGAGGCTGTACTCCAAACACCAACGTGTTGGTCAACTTATCTTTTATTTTGCTGCCGGCAAATCCAATAATCGGCGCATCACCTTCAAGCCGACCCACGTTGTAACCATCCTTTAGATAGGAGAAATACAAGGTGTTGGTTTTTAGAGAAAAATAGTATTCGGGTAGCCCATACGCCAGCGGGTGGGTATTGTCCATCCTAAGCCTGAAAACAGCACCCGGAATAGTGGAACTGATGCTTTTGCGTTCACTTTCAGCATAGCCATCCAACCGGGCAGCCTTCTGCTCTTTCTCAGACAATTCCACAGCAGCATCTTTCTCCTTCTTGTCGGCAAATTTGCTGATGGAAAAACCCTTCTGGTCCTCAAAAGCCGAAATCGCTCTTTCCAATAAAACCAGTCTGCCACCGGAAATTACCCAATGTTTTATTTTATCATAAAATGCCCCCTCAAAAGCGTAGTTTCCATCGGGAAGGATGATTAGGTCAAACTGCTCCAATGGTATGCTTTTTAGTCTGTCTAAAGTGGTTGTGCTGACAACGTATTCGATTTCGGTATCAAAGAAATTCCAGACCTGACCGAAAGCACAGTTGTCGACACCATCCCCTCCGCAAATCAATACCCGTGGAGTAGCTACAATTTTGACTTTTGAAGAGCCCAGATCGCTTCCCCTGTCTGCCCACCCTGAACTGAGTTCATAGATCTCCTGCTGTTCGGCAACAGCCAGATTTCTGATTATCTCTGCCCAGTTTGCGCCAATGTTTCTGTTGTCGGCACGGGCGACGATCAAAGTGCCACTATCGAATTCTCTGCCTTCCGAGACAAATGGTGCACCTGCTTTGCGAACAACCATACCCATCTGCGTGAGCTTGCTGAGAAACCTGACATCATCAACAGACTTCCACTTGAAAACAAATGCGTAAGGCACAGTTTCGCTTTTTGAAGCTGCACCGCGGTTAATATCGAAAGCTCCTGCGGACGTGATGGACTGTTTGCAGGCGTATGCATCCAGACCCCAAGAATAAGGGATAGCCCAAGACGTGATATCGTATGTTAAGGAGTCCGGTATTTCCGTTACGGGTTCAAAAAGCACCTGTGCAAGAGTAGCCATTGGCTGGGCGGCATTTACGACCAGGTCTTTTTCAGTAATATCAAAAGTTTCTGTTCGCTGAGTGGTGTAATTGAAACCGCTTACCGCAGACATTTTTGTTCCGGATCCGTACTGAATTTTATGAAGGTCCAGCAATCTGATTAGCTTTTCCAGTTTACTATGGTCGCTTGAACTTTTGATAACATAGGATTTGAAATTACCCGGTGGCTGAGTACTTCGGCTTTTGAAGTAGGCTTCAAAATTCCCCACCAGTTTCCGGGCATTCCTTGAAGTGACTTCAATCGTGGACATGCTCGTGGTGTAATGGTGTTCAATCCGGTCTTGCAGAGTAAGCGTATCGCTATTTTCGGTAACAATCGCCCGACCGGCACCGATTCCACCCTGCTCGTAGGTCATTCCGATGGCCCCGTTAAAAGTTGGATAGGTATCACCATAGCTGGGATAGAGGAGGTCAAAAACCTCCTTGGTATAGTAGAGCCAACCATTTTGATCAAAGTATCTCGCGTGGTTTTTCCCTACCTCAATTTGAAACTGTTTCTGGAATGTACTCACAAATTTGTGAAAAGGCTCGGCTGCGGGTGCAAAAAAATAGGGATTGTTGTACCCCATTTCGTGTATATCAGGATGTACATGCGGCATCCATTTTTTGTACATTTTTATTCTGTTCTGCGTTTCAGTCTGCGTTGCCCATGCCCAATCGCGATTCAGGTCAAAAAGGTAATGATTTACCCTACCTCCGGGCCATGGTTCTTCATGTTCCATGGTATTTTTTCCCGTGTTCACCAGTTTTCCCGAAACCTGCCTGTACCACTGCACATACCTGTCGAAACCGTCGGGGTTTTCCGAGGGATCTATCAGCACTACCGTATTTTTCAACCAGCTCTGTACTGCAGGACGATCCGCAGCAGCAAGTTCATAAAGCACTTTCATAGAAGCCTCTGAGCCGGCCGGCTCGTTGCCGTGTACGCTGTAACCCAGCCAGACGAATGCTACGGGGTTGGTATTGTCGGCAATACCGGCCTCAAATCCAACCCTCCTGAGGTTGTCAAGCCGGATTTTATCGAGATTGGCAATATTCTCTGCAGAAGAAACGGCCATCAGTAGCTGTGGTCGCTCTTCTGTGGTCGTACCAAAAACAAACTTTTTCACGTTGAGCGGACGGACAGCGGCAACATGCTCACAGTAGGAAACCAACTGCGCATGCGTGGTAAATTGTTCTCCCAGATGGTGGGGTAAAAACGCATCGGGAGACAAGAGTTGCTGGGCAGACAAATCTGCACAAAGCACTGCAATTGCTATAAAAAAGGCTATAAATCTCTTCATTGTTGACTATAGTTCATTTTATCAAAGTCTGTTTTTCACTTTTTTCAACATCATTGGCTGCCAGATGTGAAAATCTCCGGCAAGAATGTGCTTTCTTGCCTCACCAACCAGCCAAAGGTAAAAACTGAGGTTTTGAAGTGTCGCCAGCTGAAAACCCAGAATTTCATTGGAACGAATAAGGTGTCTTAGGTATGCGCGCGTATGCACGGAGCTGGTAGGTGTCGGACAAGCAGGATCTATCGGCGAAAAATCGTTTTTCCACTTTTCATTTTTGATGTTCATCACACCCTCGCTGGTGTATATCATTCCATGGCGTGCATTTCTCGAAGGCAGTACGCAATCGAACATATCTATTCCTAGAGCAATGCACTCGAGAATATTTTCCGGTGTGCCCACCCCCATCAGGTAGCGGGGCTTATCTTTGGGAAGAATGCCGCAGACCAGTTCGGTTGTTCTGTACATATCCTCTGCAGGCTCCCCCACAGACAATCCCCCGATGGCGTTTCCCTCTCTGTTCGCCTCCGCGATTGTCTCTGCAGAAATTTTCCGCAGGTCTTCATATGTGCTTCCCTGAACTATCGGAAAGAAGGTTTGACTATAGCCGTATAAATCGGTTGTTTTATCGAAGTGATCACAACAGCGCTTCAACCAGCGGTGGGTAAGGTGCATGGATTTTTGTGCATACCTATAATCACAAGGGTAGGGCGTGCATTCGTCAAAGGCCATGATGATATCTCCACCGATGACTCGCTGAACATCAATGGCGGACTCGGGTGAGAAAAAATGATAGGATCCGTCAATATGTGACTGAAAACGAACTCCCTCCTCAGTGATTTTTCTTCTGTGCGCCAGGGAATACACCTGAAAGCCACCGCTGTCGGTTAGAATCGGCATATCCCAACCGATAAATTTGTGCAAACCGCCTGCTGCCGTTAGTGTCTCCAGTCCCGGACGCAGATACAGGTGGTAGGTATTTCCAAGAATAATCTGTGCCTTGATGTCGCTTTTCAGCTCATGCTGGTGAATGGCTTTGACTGCTCCAACTGTTCCCACGGGCATAAAAATAGGGGTTTCAATTGTACCGTGATCGGTGCTGAGGCTTCCCGCCCTCGCGCTGGTTTTGGTATCGCTATGCTGTAAGGTAAACTTCAAAAAGTGATGGTTTTGAAATGGTTAAGAAAAAAATGAAGTGTTTTCAGGGTGTTTTCTGAAACGCGCAAACAGGCGCAAATGGATAAATTTCCCTAAATTTGCACAAAAATAACGCTATTGTAGCATGACACGACAATTTACCTGGGTTTTGTTGATTGCAGCGGGCATTTGTTGTTCTTTTAGTATAGAAACGACCACAACGTTGCCCACGCCGGCAGACTTAGGCAAAAAACTGTTTTTTGACAAAATGCTGTCTTCCGATAACAGCATCAGCTGCGAATCCTGCCACAGGGAGGCTTTTGCCTTTTCCGATACAGTGGCTCTGAGCAAGGGAGTGGCCGGAAAAACAGCAACGAGAAATACACCATCTGTCATGAACATGAGCGCAAGGCCTTACTTTTTCTACGATGGCAGGGCGCTTACACTTGAGGAGCAGGTGTTTCATCCGATTCGAAATCCTCTGGAAATGAATCTTCGTGTTGCTGATGCCGTAGACAGGATCCGGGCAGATAATGATTATGTAAAACTGTTCAGACAGGTTTTCAGACGGCGTCCGGACAGCATTCTGATCGGAAAGGCGCTTGCCGAATACGTCAGATCGCTGGAAAGTCCCGGTGATTCAAGGGCAGATATATGGTTGAATACTCCGGGCTCTGATGCGCTAAGTCCTTCGCAGATAAGGGGACGATTTATTTTCATGAACAAGGGAAAGTGTTTTGATTGCCATTTCAGCCCCGATTTTACAGGCGATGAATTCCGCAATATCGGAACCTACAATGGTAAAAACTTGAGCGATGCCGGCCGTTTTGATGTTACCAAAACTGAGTCTGATCTGGGAAAATTCAAGGTTCCAGGTCTGCGGAATGTGGCTGTGACCGGGCCGTACATGCACAACGGGATGTTTAAGACTCTAAGAGAAGTAGTGGAATTTTACGACAACCCGGACCTCTTCGTACCGGACGCCCTCAATAAGGATAGTCTGCTGATGAAGCCACTGATGCTCAGTGAAACCGAAAAGGAAGACCTCGTTCATTTTCTTGAGTCACTGACCGACAAGGCATACTCAAAGAAATGGTGAAATGCCTCACAGCAAATGTTAAGAAACTATAAGAAGAAGTTTATCTGGCCTCAATCTTATTAAGGGCGGCTTCATAAACCCGCTTCATTCCCTCTTGCACACTGATTTTAGCCTTCCAACCCAATCTCCCCTCTACAAAATCCATATTACAGTAGCGGGAATGCACACCGACCGGTTTATCCAGAAGGCATTTTATTTCCGGCTCATAACCTGCAATTTTGCACATGGTATGGATTATTTCAATGAAAGAAAGCAACTCTCCCCGGCCGATATTGATGGCTGTACCGTCGTGAATGTGGTCCATCGCCAGCAAGATGCAGTCAATAACATCATCAATGTGGACAAAATCGCGGCCCTGTTTTCCGGTTCCCCAAACTTCTACGGGATTTTCTCTTCTGGCGATTCTGGCGGCAATTGCAGGTATCGGGTAGGTTAAATCCTGGTCTTCGCCATATCCGCTGAATGGGCGGATACAGGTAATTTTCAATCCGTAATGTCCGGCAGCTATTTTGGCAAGGTACTCGCCGGTGAGTTTAGACCAGCCGTATGTCATGTCCGGCTCGCCCATGTGTTTAAAATCGATATCGCTTTCCTTCAGTGCGATGGCTCCACTTTCTGTCTGCAGATCTACCGGATATGCGGCACTGGAACTCGGATAAAGCACCCGTTCCGGCTGGTGTCTGGTAATCCAGTGAAAAAATTCAGCATCGATGGATAGATCCAGTGCCACTACCATAGGGTCGCCATCAATCATAGCACGACCACCAACAATAGCAGCAAAATGAAAAACATCTGCAAATCGCTCAAAATCCAAACCGTACTTTTCCTGGAAGAAACGTGGCTGTTCGCTCAGTAAGGAAAGTATTTTTCTGAAATCTGCACGGAGAAACAACAATCTGCCATCCGCTCCAAATACCTCCATGTCACCATTGTCTTGCAACTTGGGAACATTAAGCCAGGTTGAGGGATGGGTTCCCACCAACAGGTTATCGATAAACAGGATGTGATCCCGAGTTGTGTGGTACAACCTTTTAACCATGTTTCTGCCTACAAAACCACAACCACCGGATACCAAATGGATACGCATCGATCTATTTTTTGAAGTTAAACTGCTCTTTTTTGATGGAAAAACGCATTTTAAACGTGAATGTTACCTTAATCCACAATCATTGTCCCACGGTCAAGCTCCTGTTGTCTGATGTGTTCCGGCAGACTGCGGTATTCATACTGCTGGTTGCGCAGTCGGGGTTGAAAACCAGCTTCACTGATGGCTTTCTGTATACCGTCGGCTGTGAAACGGAAGGCGGCCCCGGCGGCCGAAACCACGTTTTCTTCAATCATGATACTGCCAAAATCGTTTGCTCCTGCGTGCAGACAAATTTGCGCTACGGCTTTTCCTACTGTCAGCCATGATGCCTGAATATTGGTAACATTTGGCAACATAATCCTGCTCATGGCAATCATGCGAATGTATTCGTCGCCCGTTACATTGTTGCGTGCCCTTTTCAATTTTTTTAGAATCGTATCCTCATCCTGAAAAGGCCATGGGATAAAAGCGATAAATCCCTTCGCACCTTCGGGTTTTTCTGATTGTACCTGTCGAATGGCGGCGAGGTGCTCCATACGCTCGAGATTGGTTTCTATGTGACCAAACATCATGGTCGCCGAGGTAGTCAGGTGAAGACGGTGCGCGGCCCGCATCACATCCAGCCACTCTTTTCCACTGCATTTTCCCTTGGAAATCAGTCTGCGCACCCTGTCATCCAGTATTTCAGCACCCGCACCGGGAAGGGAATCCAGTCCTGACTCCATCAGTGCCGACAGTACCGCTTCGTGAGAGAGATTGTCCAACTTGGCGATGTGTGCAATTTCGGGAGGACCCAGGGCGTGCAACTTCAGGTTGGGATACATCCGCTTCAGATCCCTGAACAGCTGCGTGTAGTACGACAATCCGAGATCGGGATGGTGACCACCCTGCAGCAAGAGTTGTTCTCCACCATAAGCAAAGGTTTCCTCGATTTTTACCCTGTATTCTTCAAGTGTAGTGATGTAGGACTCCTCGTGTCCGGGTCTTCTGTAAAAATTACAGAATTTACAGTTGGCAATGCATACATTGGTGGTATTGGAATTGCGGTCGATGATCCAGGTGACATTGTCGTTGGGGACCTGCTGCTTTCGCAGCGCGT
>CANHEE010000073.1 GCA_947459655.1 Lewinellaceae bacterium | reverse complement strand
TACAATTGCTCAATTCTTACCACTGCAATGTCTTTTGCATTCAGGGCTTCTTTCTTGGTAATCAGCTCGAAGGAAATTTTACCAGAGCAGAACAGAATTCTTCTTACTTTTTTGCCAACATTTTGATCTCCGATAACTTCCCTAAAGGTCGTTCCTGCTTCAAACTCTGAAATAGGGCTTACAGACATTGGGTGTCTAAGTCCGGATTTTGGACTCATGATGATGAGCGGTTTCCGGAAATTTCTGGCCAGTTGTCTTCGGAATGAGTGGAACAAATTGGCACTGGTTGTGAGGTTGGCAATGGTCATATTATACTCGCCGCAAAGTTGGAGATAGCGCTCCATCCGAGCAGAGGAGTGCTCTGGTCCCTGTCCCTCGTAACCATGTGGCAACAACATGATTAGTCCGTTTTGGCGGAGCCATTTGCTTTCTCCGGATGCGATAAACTGATCAATAATGGTTTGCGCTCCATTTGAAAAATCACCGAATTGCGCTTCCCAGATGACCAGGTTGTCCGGGTGAGCTAAAGCGTATCCATATTCAAAACCAAGTACTGCAAATTCTGAGAGAAAGGAGTTATAGATTCTCATTACTCCACGGGCATCTTTCAGTCCGTTCAGTCTGTTGTATTGTTCGTTCGTGTGGTGGTCAAAAACGACAGCATGTCGATGTGAGAACGTACCTCTTTTCACATCCTGGCCGCTCATCCTAATGTCCTTTCCATCGAGCTGAACAGAGCCATAGGCCAACAACTCACCCATTGCCCAATCCAGTTTTTCTTCACGAAGAAGTGTCTCGTTACCTTTGATGACCCTTGCAATCTGTGGGGATGGAGTAAACCCTTCCGGAAGCGTTAAGATGTGTTGTAAGATTTTTACAATTGTCTGTTTTTCCAAACCTGTCTCAGGAGAGTTCAAAATTGCAGATTGCGGTATTTCTTTTGAGTGCATGAGCGCCTTCCATGCAAGTTCCGGTTCCTGATAAGCGTACGGCATGGGGTGTTGCTTGACATCGTGGAGTCGTGCATCCAGGTCATTTTTGAAGGACTCCTGCATTTCCTTGGCCATTTTCTCTTCGATCTCGCCCCGTTTGATGAGTTGTTCTGAGTACAAAACCCTTGGGTTTTTCTGATCTTTGATCAGTTTGTACATGATTGGCTGGGTTACTTCGGGCGCATCAGCTTCATTGTGACCATGTTTGCGATAGCAAACCATATCAACAAACACATCGGTATTGAATTTCTGCCTGAATTCCGTTGCCATTTCACAGACATAAATAACCGCTTCAGGATCATTTCCATTGACATGAAACACGGGTGCCTGAATCATATTTGCCGCGGCAGTGCAGTATGTCGAGGAACGCGCATCCTCAAAATCTACTGTAAAACCAATCTGATTGTTGATAACAAAATGTATGGTCCCACCGGTGTGGTAGCCTTTGAGCAGACTCATTTGTGCAGTTTCATATACAATTCCCTGTCCCACTACTGCTGCATCACCATGTATCAATATTGGTAGTATTTTATCAAAGTCGCCTTTGTACAAATGGTCAGCTTTGGCACGACAGTAACCTTCAACAACCGGATTAACGGCCTCGAGGTGCGAAGGGTTGGGTGACAGTTTGATGTAAACTTTTTTCCCCGAAGGAGTCGTCAGCTGAGAGGAGTAACCCATGTGGTATTTCACATCTCCTGACCCGAATGAAAGGTCTTCAGGCAATGCACCATTAAATTCGTTGAAAATGTTCTCGTATGTTTTTCCAAGGATGTTGGCCAACACGTTCAACCTCCCTCTATGTGCCATTCCGATAACCACCTCTTCTACTTTGTCATCAGCTCCTGTATTAACAATGGCATCGATAGCAGGAATCATCGTCTCTCCGCCCTCCAGTCCAAAACGCTTCTGACCTTTAAAGCGCACATCAAGAAATTCTTCAAAACCTACTGCTCCGTTTAGTTTTTCCAGTATTCTTCTCTTTTTCTGCAGGCTCAGGCCAAAATCTGTGGTTTTGCGGTTTTCTATCCGCTCACGCAACCAGTTACGCTGCTCTTCCTTTTCAATATGACAAAATTCAAAACCGATGTTTCCAGAATAGATCTCCTTGAGTCTATCCAGAATCTGCTCTAATGTCGCATGGGGAAGTCCAATTTCCCGGCCGGCAGCAAAAACAGTATTGAGGTCCGCAGAGGAGAGTCCGTAGTCTTCAATTTTCAATTTTGCATGCCGATCTCTTCTCGGACGAAGTGGATTGGTCGTAGATTCTAGGTGGCCGCGGGAGCGGTAGCCGTAGATTATCGAAAGGACATTGAGCTCTTTTTCTGAAAAAAGTGTATCCGAATGCACATTTGTTGCTCCGTTGTTTTGCAGAGCAAATTCAAATCCCTTGAAAAACTGTCTCCAGCTTACTTCCACCGATTCAGGGTTTTCCTGGTATTGTTTGAAAAGGCCTTCAATATAAGCCGGATGTGCATTGGCGATAAAAGAGAAGTCGCTCATATCTGTTTAGTATAACGTCCCGTTGGTCAGGATGCAGTGTTTGAGGTTTAAAATAAATAATTTAATATCCCGATTTGTAACCCAGCTAGGGCTGAATTGTTCAACTATTTTTGGGTAGTAAACCGACGAAGGTGTACGATGCTGAACCTTTAATGTTTCGATTCAGAATTCAAAAACAGTATTCTTCATAGAGTTGAAAAATACAAGTCAGGTAATGGCTGCAAAGATAGGTTGCTGCTTGTGTAGATTACCCTATACATGTGATTAAAATTCTGTTCTAAAGGAATTAATATATCATTCTGAAAATAAAATTTCGGTAAAATATTATTTTAGCTTTACCTTTCGTTTGAAACATCGTTGGTTAACATAAATATGGATCTGCAGAAACTTAAAACAGAGGCTACCAAGCTCTTCCCGGAGAACAAAAAATTCCTGTCAAAATTGAAGTCTAGGTCGCCCAGGGATCTGGATGCAACTATTCAGAATCTACACGAGGAGGTGTTTTCGCGCACTGATTGCCTTGAATGCGCAAACTGCTGCAAAACCACCAGTCCGATATTTTTACCCAAAGACATTGAACGGATTGCAAAACATCTGAAAATGCGCCCCGCTGATTTTATCTCGAAATACCTTTATCTCGATGAAGACAACGATTACGTACACAATGGTGCGCCATGTCCTTTTCTGGGCGGGGACAACTACTGTTCAATTTACGATGTAAGACCCAAAGCATGTGAGGGTTATCCGCATACCGACCGCAAAAAAGCTGCTCAGCTCTTTGCCAAAACCCTGGAAAATACCAAAATATGCCCTGCTGTATTTGAGATTGTAGAGCGTTTAAAAAGCGTGTATTGATTCTTTCCAATATTCCGCCTGTTCTTACACAAATGTTCATTATCCTCGTAAATGGTTTCAAACAGGTCAAGCGTGATCACATTATTGGTAATCATATTATAATTTTCGGAATGTTGCCGTAAATTAGTCTGTAGGTTTGCAGGCTATGATTAAACCCGTTGCATTGATTACAGTCAAAATATCACTTTTTTATCACTCAAAATTCAATTGTCATGACAGCACTTAGGAAATCAGTTTTGCCGGGTTTATTTATTCTATTGTTTCTCAGCAGTTTTACTATCGTTCGTGAGTGGACACTCATTGGCTCCCGGGTCGTGAATTATGGTTTAGATAGGGACGTTATCATGGTAAGGGGTAGGGATGCCTTTCGGGCCATAAAAATTAAGGTTGTTGATGCCGGTCTGCACATGTACGACATGGATGTCGTATTTGAAAATGGAGAGCGGATGAACGTACCCGTTCAATTCAATTTTCATGAAGGTGAAGAGAGTAGGGTGATAGATTTTCCTGGAAAAATCAGAAGAATCAGAAAAATTGAATTTACCTATGACACTAAAGGTGTCAGGAAGGGCAAGGCGAAAGTTCTGGTATTCGGCAAACGATAAACTTCAACATTACAGGTGAAAAAAAAATAGGGCTGCCAATCAGCAGCCCTATTTTCTCTTTAACCAAAAATCCTAATTCCGGCTTTATTTTTTGTAGTTTTCGTTCAATGCTTTTATTGTCTCCTCAGTAATATCCAGGTTTTTGTTTCCATACAAAATACCGCCCTGCAGACTGGATTTTACGATTACATAGTCATAGCCTCTCTCTGCGGCTATTTTTTCCAGGTATTGGTCAATTTTAGTTTTGATCTGCTGCTGCAGCTCCTGAATTTTCTTATCAAGACCGCCAAGTGCTTCATCTCTTTGCTTATTCAATGCAGTTTCCTCTTCTGCGAGTCTTTTTTGCTGTGCACCAAAGTCTGACTCGAGTTTTTTTAGTTCAACCGGTGCAATGTCTTGAGCGCGCTGCTGGATTTCCATTACTTTGCGCTGAAAATCAGCTGCTTTTTTCTGAAATACCTCAAATTTTCCACCAATGCTGCTCTCTGCTTTTTTGTAATCATCCTCCAACTGTTGTTTGGAGTCGATATACATCTGGTATTTGGTATAGAGAGTGTCCAAATCAACGAATACGATTTTGCCTCCGTTTGTCTGAGAGGGATTGAAAGTCACCGCCGGGGTATTTTTCTTGCACTGTACCAGTAGCAATGTGGATACAACAAGTGCGGATAAAAGCAGTATTTTTTTCATTTAATGTTGTTTTAGTAATATTAATTCGGTTAAAAACTAAGGAAGCATAGCATTCTCTTCATTAGAGTCTGATGTCATCTTTTCCAGAAATTCTGTTACTGACAGCGCATTTTGGACGTCAAATTCGCCTATTTTAGTGCGTCTCAATGCCGAAAGATAGGCTCCACTCTCCAGAGCCTGTCCAAAATCATGCGCCAAAGAGCGAAGATAGGTGCCTTTACTGCACCTGACCCTAAAATGAACTTCAGGCAATTCAATACCTGTGATTTCAAATTCATGTATGGTAATTGCCCTTGGTTTAACTTCAACTTGTTCACCTCTCCTTGCTGCCTTGTAGATGGGTTTCCCATCCATTTTTATGGCTGAAAATATGGGCGGAATCTGCTGCTGTGGTCCGATAAATTGTCGTCGCGCAGCTTCGATGCTTTCCTCATTGATGTGTTCTACTGAAAAAGTGGCATCTATTTCCGTTTCCAAATCATAGGAAGGACGCGTCGAGCCTAGTGTAAATGTACCCGTGTATTCTTTCTCCTGATCTTGAAACTCGTTGATTCGGGGCGTAAATTTACCCGTACAGATGATGAGTAAACCGGTGGCCATCGGGTCAAGTGTCCCTGCATGACCTACTTTTATTTTTTTCAGGCCTGTCTTGTGCTTGATGGTGTATCGCAACTTATTGACCACATCAAACGAGGTCCAGAGTAACGGTTTGTCAATGAGCAGCACTTTGCCGGATTGAAAATCATTATCGCTTAAGGTATTCAAATTCTATTTTTTAGTGGTTCATCCAGAAATAACCAAGGAAAAGTAAGCCGATGGCAATTCTGTAATACCCAAAAATGGCAAATCCATGTCTGGAGAGAAAAGATACAAAGGAACGAATAGCTAGTAGTGACACCACAAATGCTACGAGATTTCCGATTGCCAGTGTCTGCAATTCTTCTCCCGAAAGCATACCATTGTCGCCAATGTGCTTAAGCAGTTTGTAGCTTGTGGCGGCTGCCATAGTAGGCACCGCAAGAAAAAACGAAAACTCGGCCGCAAGTTTTCTACTCAATCCCTGTTGCATACCGCCGATGATGGTCGAGGCGCTTCTGCTAAGTCCAGGAAAAAGAATCGCCAGACACTGAAAGGCTCCGATGATTACCGCTTTGGGCGTTGAGATCTCAGCCTCGTCTTCAATTTTGCCACTGGTGAACATTTTGTCCAGCACAAGCAATAGGATTCCACCAAGTATAATGATGACTGCTATGGTAACTGGATTTCCAAGGTTTTCATCTATGATGTCGTCGAATAGTTTTCCGAATATTAGCGCTGGAACAACCGCTGCCATCAGTTTGATGTAGAACTGCATCCTAGAAAAGTCAAAAAATTTCTTTCGGAATTCTACCACCACAGCGAGAATGGCACCAAACTGTATGGCAATCTCAAATAGTTTGGTGAAATTGCTTTCCTCAATGTTCATTAGGGAACTGGTTAGCACCATGTGACCCGTAGATGAAACAGGTACAAATTCTGTCAGTCCTTCCACGACGGCAAGGATGATGGCTTGTAAAGTAGTCATAGGTCAGAAATGGGCAGACAACTGCCGGATGCCATTAGTTTTTGAAAATGGCGTAAATTTCAATGATCAGTCCCGCAATGATCACAATAGGTGCAAGTGTAACGATGCGAAAACTGTAGATGATGTTTTCATCCCAAACATCGGGGGCGGGTTGCTGTCCGCCGAGCATTAGCAGTAGTCCGGCAATAATAAATGCAGCACCGATTGCCATCCACAGAAAGTTCTGCTTCCCAAAAATGAGCGGCTCTGCCTGAGACATGTCCTTGGCAGCACTCCTCGTTGCTCTTTCGGTGCCGATGCCTACACCGGCTGAGGTTCCTTTTCTTATATTTACTTTTGACATAATGGTTGTTGTTGTATTGTTTTCGAGAAAACAATCATATTTTCAATTTTTTCAAAATGGCCAGATATGTAAGCCAGGTTGTCAATATGTAGGTCATCATCGTGGTCACAAATAATATGACAAGGAAAACAACGAGTTGAGCATTTTGCAGAAATTCAGTGATTTCAGGGAACCAACTGCTTATTCCAAAACTTACGATAATCAGACCACAAACTGCAAAAGCACCACTCCAAAGGGAGTTTTTGGTATTTCTTACGAGGAAGGCCGACATAGTCGGCAGATGCCATCTTTCGGTATTGTCCTCCAAAACTGACTTTGCAGAAGAAATACTTATGACAACTGATTGTCTGACGATAACGACCGCCACAAAGATAAATAAAATGCTCAATGCAAGTCCATACCAAAGGATATTTGTCATGTTCTTCGAAACTTTTCCGCCTAGGCCGGCTTCATAAAACACCTCATAAACGGCATCGTTTCGCCTCAATTCTGTTCGGATCTTTTCAAGGGAGGTGGTGTCGCAGTAGTCCTTGTTTACGTTGAAGGTGTAGACATGGTGCAGTGGATTTGGAATACCTGCACTTAGAAAATCGTTCCCAAAATCATTTCTCATCATCTCTGCAGCTTCGTCTTTAGTTATGATGTTCAGCGAGTTGGGTACTGTATATGTGGCGTTGAGAAGTTGCTGTTGCAAATTGTTTAGCGACTCCTCTTCAAACTGGTCGTTTAGTTCTACGATAACCAGCAGTTTTTCTTTCCAGTAATCCAATGCAGAATGGCCTGTTAGTAGCGAAAGTCCCAGAAATCCCATTACAAAGAAGAGAAAGCCGACGCTGATTACTGTGAAAATATTATTTCGCATGATTCTAATGTTAAAATATGTTACCCGATGACAGAGCCATCTGAATTTCCTGCACAAAATTGATGAGTACAGTCGGCTGTACTACACTTACAAACAACAATCCGTAAATGGCACCATTAAAGTGGACGTCATGCCCGATATTGTCGCTCATGTTTTTGGCCGCATAGGACTCGTAAACAAGGTAAAGTATTCCAAAGAGCCATGCAGGTATCGGTAGTGCCATAAAGATATAAATTTTGCCCAATGGCATAAAAAGGATGCAGGCATATATAATGGCTGCGACAGCTCCGGATGCTCCTACACCGACATATCCGGAATGGTGCCTGTGCTTTAGAAAGGTAGGAACATTGGCCACTACAATCGAACTGATGTAGAAAAGCAGGTACATCAGACCTCCCTGGGCTTCACCAAACATTTCATCTGATTCGAAAATCTGTTCGGCAATCTCACCAAAGCTGTGGAGCACAAACATATTCAGGAAGAGGTGCATGATATCGGCATGTACGAATCCAGCAGTGAGTAGCCTTACATACTCGTTGTTTCTTTCGGCAACAGAGGGAATGTGTGCGAGTTTGTAGAAGCGCTCCCTATCATTGAAACAGAGGAAGGACACCAAACAGGTTAAGCCAATAATTGCGAGATTGAACATGAAGTCAATTGCTAAAGTGAGAAAGTAATATTAAATCTCCAGTATTCCCTCCGGCAGATTCATTTTCAGTATCTTTTTATGCTCATCTATCGAAACAATCAGCTGCTCGTTTAGCGGAATCAGCCTTTCAGCGCTGTTGAAGCTGACCACAGCCATTTCTTGATGCGGCATGTCAATAATTTCCCGGATGACACCAATTTCTCCGAGCGTGCTGTCCCAAAGGATATATCCATCTAGGTGCTTGTAATCAGCCTCCAATGGTTGCTCACGTTCGTCATCCGGTATCATATCCTGTTGACGCATTTCAAGTGTTTTCTTTGCTATCTTTTGTGCAGCTTCGATGCTGTTGACATCCTCAAATTTGACAATGAGTGCGTTGCCTCCACGAATACTTTCGACAAAATACGGTATCTTTTTTCCTGCAATACCTATAAAAACAGTTTCTGATTGCAGAAAATCTTCCTCATACGCATCTTCTACATAAACTTTCAACTCGCCTTTTAGTCCGTGAGGTTGCAGGGTTGCACCAATGGCAATCAATGTATCTTTCATTTTTGGATATTGGTATGTTTATGCAGAAGCAACTTAATTGTGCTCAATCAGGTGTTGTCTGAGTATAAAACCGCTCTGTGCTTTCCTGCGCCATGGTACTGCTGCCGGTTTTTGGGTGTCAAGAATTTCCATTTCACTGGAGATTAGTCCTATGCCCTTTGCATATTTCTCGCGCACCCTCCTGAGTTCAATACTGTTTTCGTCATTGGCCTGATACAAATCCAATACATCGGAAAATGTTCTGCCTTCTACGATCGCTGGTTTTCCAAAAGAAATTACTTCAGACTCCCAGTTCTTGAAAAGTGCGATTTCTTTTTTCCCTGCCTTTACTTCAACCGTGTTGTCGATGTAGAGGGTACTGTTCCACACCTGTCTGACTTTCACCGGAAAAACAAGTTTTAACAGTCTGAAATTGTCCTCAACTCTGATGCCCTGCGCAGAGTCTTTTTCCGCTGCCACCACATCCTTGAAAACCCATTTTTCTCCAAGGGTTTTCTTTTCATAGCGTTTGATTCTGTAAACTATGTTTTTTGTCGAATTGACAAAAGTATCAGCTGTTTCCTCCTTGAGGTATGTTCTTACACTATCGATTCTGACCGCACCTGCGATGGTATCGAATAATATGGAATCGACCTGAAAAATTCTGTATTTACCGGTTTCGAGAGGGTAATACCCGTATCCTTTATCTGTCGCGTTGGGTTGCTCAATCTGGTCTTTACCACATGAAGTAAATAGAGCAGCGGCGATGAAGAAAAGAAAAAAAGCAGTTTTGTGAATGCGCATATTTCTAGGAGACAATACAAACGTAAATGTACGAATATTTTGACAAAAGCACCAAAGAGTTTGTTTGCGGAGCGCGATTAAACGACCGGAGCAGCAGAGGTTTTTTGTCTTGACAAGGTTATTTTGCACTTGTTTTTACCCCACGGTTCAATTACCACGTAATTGTACGGGAAAATCTGAACTTTTTAGCGCAACTTTGCATTCTGATTCCGGTATTTTTGCTTTG
Organism: Lewinellaceae bacterium; assembly: GCA_947459655.1. Lineage (GTDB taxonomy): Bacteria > Bacteroidota > Bacteroidia > Chitinophagales > Saprospiraceae > CANHEE01. The sequence goes on along the minus strand of CANHEE010000073.1, from coordinate 5,545 downwards.
CAAATAAATATGGATGTGGTACGGGGGACTATGAATCCCTTTTGTTAAACAATTCAATCTGAAAAAATGAGTAAACACGGAAGGGTGTTGGTCGCGATGAGCGGCGGTATTGACAGTACGGTCGCTGCAGTAATGCTGCACGAAGAAGGTTACGAAGTGATTGGTATCACTATGAAAACCTGGGATTACGCCAACTCAGGCGGCTCCAAAAAAGAAACCGGATGCTGTAGCTTGGACTCCATAAACGATGCAAGATCTGTCGCAGTCAGGACAGGATTTCACCATTTTATCGTAGACATCAGGGAAGAATTCGGTGATTATGTCATCGATAATTTTGTTGAAGAGTATCTCGCCGGCAGAACCCCTAATCCCTGCGTACTTTGCAACACGCATATAAAATGGAGTTCCTTGTTGCATAGGGCAGATTCGCTGGACTGCGAGTTTATTGCAACAGGCCATTATGCCAAGATTAAGGAAGAAAACGGCCGGAGTTTTATTTCACGAGGAACAGATTTGAACAAAGACCAAAGCTACGTGCTGTGGGGCTTGTCTCAGGAATGTATGCAGCGAACCAGATTTCCGCTGGGTTCATATACCAAACCTGAAATCAGGAAAATGTGCTTCGACTGGGGATATTCTGATCTAAGTAAAAAGGCTGAGAGTTACGAGATATGTTTTGTGCCCGACAACGACTACCGTGGATTTTTGAAGCGGAGGGTTCCATCGCTGGAGAGAGAAGTGGCAGGCGGAAATTTTGTTGACAAAAGAGGAAAAGTTCTTGGCAAGCACCAAGGATATCCGTTTTATACCGTGGGACAAAGAAAGGGGCTTGGTATGGCATTTGGGCAACCGATGTTTGTTACAGAAATCATCCCCGAAACAAATACCGTTGTGCTAGGTGAAATTGATGATCTCATCAGAAATACAATGCAGGTGTACCGCATCAATGCGCAAAAATATGACCGTTTTCCTGATGGTCTGGAAGCACGTACGATGATTCGCTACAACGATCCAGGCGTAATGGCAAGCATCAGTAATACTGCCGATGAAAGACTGGAAGTCAATTTTCTGGCCAATGTTAAGGGCGTCGCACCGGGTCAGTCTGCCGTTTTTTACGAAGGAGATGATGTTGTAGGTGGTGGGATTATTTACAACAACGGTGCATTTTTGAATTAGTCCTCCTCAAACATCCTGATGTGAACCGAGAAACTGCCCGCAAATTGATGAACAATCTGGCTGCCAGTGGTACGCCATTTTTGTTTATAGTTGATTTTGATGAAATCAACATTCAGATTGTTCCCCTTTGTGAGTGTCGCGGCGAAAGTATCTTTTTTGATATTGAGGGTTTCAGGAATTACATTTCAGCTGATTTGCCAGTTTTGCCGGAAGTGCAATTTGAGACCATCCCAGTTGAGGCCGATGTTTACCGACGAGGTTTTGAGGTGGTTCAGTTGGGATTGCGCCGTGGCGACTCCTTTCTCGTCAATCTTACTTTCCCTACAGAAATCCAAACCAATTTAAGCCTGCAGGATATCTTTTTCCACAGCCGCGCCCGATACAAGTTGCTCTATAAAAATGAATTCACCTGCTTTTCACCTGAAATATTCGTCCGGATAGAAAAAAATGGTCGTATATCCTCTCATCCCATGAAAGGGACCATAGACGCACAGATCAGCAACGCAACGCAGCAAATACTTGAAGATCCTAAGGAAAAGGCAGAACACAATACCATCGTGGATCTGATTCGGAATGATCTCAGTAAGGTGGCAAATGCTGTAAAAGTTGACCGATACCGCTACATTGACGTGTTGAAAACCAATGGAAAGTCGCTTCTGCAGGTCAGTTCAGAGATCAGCGGACAACTTGGAGAAAACTGGATGGAAACACTTGGTGATACGCTTTTTGGATTACTTCCCGCCGGATCTATCAGCGGTGCGCCCAAAACAGCAACCCTTCAAATTATTGAAAAAGCGGAAATCTGTAAAAGAGGATATTACAGCGGCGTTTTCGGTTTGTTTGACGGAAATTCGCTCAATTCTGCCGTTATGATCAGGTTTGTTGAGCATGACAGTACGGGTAAAATGTGGTTCAAAAGCGGCGGAGGAATCACAGTTTACGCTGAAGTTGAAGCAGAGTACAAAGAGCTTTGCGATAAAGTTTACCTGCCTATCTATAAGGATTAATACTGCTCTTTATCAGATGGGAAATCAAGGCCCTTCACATCTTTCACATAGTTTTCCACTGCCACTTTCATCATCTCGTAGGTCTCCAGATAACGGCGTACAAAACGTGGTTGAAAATCCTTGCTCAGTCCTACCATGTCATGTATAACCAATACCTGGCCGTCAGTTCCTCCCCCTGCACCTATTCCGATAGTAGGTATAAATAGACTTTTGGAAACTTCCGTTGCGAGGTGTGCGGGGATTTTTTCGAGTACCAGTGCGAAGCAGCCCGCTTCCTGAAGGAGCAACGCGTCAGTCCTGAGTTTCTGAGCCTCTGCTTCTTCTTTTGCCCTAACATTGTAGGTTCCAAATTTGTAGATAGACTGCGGAGTCAGGCCGAGATGTCCCATTACCGGTATTCCTGCAGTGAGAATCCTACTGATGGATTCCACAACTTCAGACCCGCCTTCCAGTTTGACGGCATGCGCTCCGGACTCCTTCATGATTCTGATGGACGATTTTAAGGCCAGTTCAGAATTTCCCTGATAAGTGCCAAAGGGAAGATCCACAACAACCATTGATCTTTTGACAGCACGAATCACAGACTGGGCGTGGTAGATCATCTGGTCTAGCGTAATCGGAAGTGTGGTCTCGTGCCCCGCCATCACATTGGATGCAGAATCACCGACTAATATGACATCCACTCCACCCTCATCAACAATTCGCGCCATGGAGTAGTCGTATGCAGTAAGCATGGATATTTTTTCACCCTTTTGCTTCATTGACTGCAATGTCTGGGTTGTGATTCTTTTGATTTCTTTGTTTACGGACATGTTCCTCAGTTGTGGTTTAAAGGTAAATTTGTCGCTACCAAACCATTGGTTATGTGGAGCAAAGATAGAAAAATATCGGTTTGGTCCCGATCGATTGCTGCTTATCTTTGTTTTTTATTTTTCGTTAGAGCAGTCAATTGCTGTGTATTGGGTGTAAACACTATGGATTCTAAAGAATCACAAAATGCTTTTATTCCGGATCTTGAAATTATGGTTTCAGGATAATGGCTCATTAGTGAGACAGCAGCAGAATTTCGGCCCTTTCTTTGGAAAGGTAATTCATTGCCGCATGAAAATCTGATTCTCGAAAAAGTAGGCTTGACGGATGATTCAAAAATAGAGAAATTTTCTCCTGTAGAATTTTTTAAAAACCGGATTTGTATCGCTTTCCGGCAAAATGGTGAGGAGAAAAAGATTGCTGAAAGCTATGCTGAATTTTACAGCTTTTTTATCGAAGGGCTTTCAGGATTGATGTTCTTCAAAGCTGGAGAGGCAAGAAAAGAGGTTTGCATCGTACGTTTACAGCCCCAAGGTGGCATTGTAGGATTAAAAAGTGTTGTTGTGAAGACTTAGGAAATACCTTGCGTGACTGAATCTTTCAAGGCAAGCGTCCAGTTCAGGGCAATCTCCAGTTGTTCTTGTTCATTCAGTTTACTATTGTCCAGAACCAGTGCGTCATCTGCTTTTCTGAGGGGGCTGTCAGATCTGCTCGTATCTATCCGATCTCTTTCAGAGAGGTTTTTTCTGATTTCCGAAATATCAATTGATTCACCTTTTTGCTTCAGTTCATCGTAGCGCCTTTGTACCCTTGTTTCCGGTTCGGCGGTGAGGAAAATTTTAAGTTCTGCATCAGGGAAAACTACGGTTCCGATATCGCGTCCATCCATAACCACACCCTTCCGTTTTCCCATCATTTTTTGTTGCCGGACCATTGCCCTACGAACTTCTGAGATTGCTGCAACCTGACTGACTGCATCTGAAACCCGCATTGAACGGATTTCATTTTCCACATTATTTCCATTAAGAAAAGTGGTGTTTTTTCCCTCTATTCTTTCAAAATGTACTTCAAGTTGCTCTAGGGCATTCTTAACGTCGTATTCATCGTCCAGATTGATGTTGTTGTCCAGAAAATAGAGGGTAACTGCGCGGTACATGGCACCCGTATCTACATAGGCGTAGTGCAGTTTTTTGCTCAGTGCTTTGGCCAGTGTGCTCTTTCCGCAGGAAGAATACCCATCTATAGCGATGATAATTTTTTTCAACGTGTGAATTTTTATACCCTGTTGCAAAGATAGATTTTTCTTTTAAATATTGTTCTATTAAAAACCTATTCACCGCAGCGTTGTTACCTCCTCAAAAATGTGATATGAGCAAGACGATTTTCTGGTTTCGCAGGGATTTGAGGCTGGATGACAATGCCGGTTTGTTTCATGCTTTGAAAAACCACGGCAACGTATTACCATTGTTTATCTTTGACAATGAAATTTTGGACAAGTTGCAGGATAGGAGTGATGCCAGAGTCAGTTTCCTCCACAGTACGCTAGCGGGTCTGAAGTCACAGCTGAATGAAATGGGCTCTGATTTGATGGTAAAACATGGTCGTCCGACAGATGTCTGGTCTGCTTTGATAAATGAAATGCAGATTGAAGCTGTATACACCAACCACGACTTCGAACCCTATGCAATCAGTCGAGACCAAGAGATTTCGAGCCTTCTCTATGCTAAAAATATTGCGTTTCGCACCTTTAAAGACCATGTCATATTCGAAAAGTCAGAAGTAGTTAAGGATGATGGTCTTCCATACACGGTTTTTACTCCCTATTCCAAAAAATGGCTGATGCGATTCAATTCTGAACATGCTGAACTGACAGACACAGCAGGGAATACGGTAAAGGTTTCAAAGGCAGTTCTCCCGTATCCTAACAAGGATTATTTTCATCACTTCGCAAAAATCAGCTTTGATCACTATAATTTCCCTACATTGGCAGAGCTGGGATTCAGCAAATCAGCAATTGAAATTCCACCCAGGACAGTTAAGGCTGCCATAATAAAGCAGTACGGTGCAGATAGGAACTTTCCGGAAAAGGAGGGTACCTCAAAGCTCGGTATTCATCTTCGATTCGGTACAGTGTCCATCAGGGCTATCGCTATGAAAGCCTCGCAGCTCAGCGAAGTATTTTTGAGCGAACTCATCTGGAGGGATTTCTACAGTCAGATACTTTTCCACTTTCCATACGTGGTGGATGGTCCATTTAAAAAAGCCTACGCAAATATAAACTGGAGAAACGATACAGCGGCCTTTCAGCGGTGGTGTGAGGGCAAAACAGGATATCCCATTGTTGATGCAGGCATGCGGGAGCTGAATGCAACAGGTTTTATGCACAACAGAGTCAGAATGATTACGGCAAGTTTTTTATGCAAGCATCTGCTGATTGACTGGCGCTGGGGCGAAGCGTATTTTGCTGAAAAGTTGCTTGATTTTGATCTGGCCAGTAATTCTGGAGGCTGGCAATGGGCCGCCGGTTGTGGTACAGATGCGGCGCCATACTT
>CANHEE010000072.1 GCA_947459655.1 Lewinellaceae bacterium | reverse complement strand
TGACCTGTGGCGCACTTTGAATAGTGGTAGCACATGGAGCATGGCCACTCCTGGTTGGTCTTCTTACGATGTGCACGCTGATAAACACGATATACAGCGAACTGCAGGAGGAAAATTATTTCTGGCAACAGACGGTGGTGTATACAGCAGCAGTGACAATTCCCAAACATGGGATGATATCGAAAATATTGCTGCCACACAGTTTTACAGGGTGGCTTACAATCCAAATGAGCCCGACAAGTACTATGGTGGTGCACAGGATAATGGTACAACAGGTGGTAATTTAGGAATCGGTCAATGGCCTCGCTTATTTGGGGGCGATGGATTTCAGCCTCGATTTGATGGTAAGCGACCTGCAGTTCGTTTCTTTGAGTCACAATATGGTAGTGTCTATTATTTTTCAGACAGAAGCCAGTATGTTGAAGTTGCAGGGGAAGAAATCCAAAATGATCGTGTACACTGGGACGCGCCGTATGATTTGAGTAAACATGAGGATAGTATTATATACTATGCGACCAATAGGTTGTGGCGTGGTGCTTACGATCCTGCTAACGGTGTTTTTTCAGCTACATGGACACCGCTGGGAACAGATCTAACGAACAACGATAGGTCACCCTCACCGAACAACACAATAACTTGTTTCGATGAATCACCACTAAGCAAAGGCTTACTATTTGTGGGGACAGGCGATGCAAATGTTTGGAAAATTGATGCATTCAGTAAAAAGAATACGAATATCTCCGCCGGTTTGCCACGCAGGTATATTACAAGTGTTAAGGCATCCAATCAAAATCTTAACCGGGTCTTTGTTTCATTATCCGGTTACCGTGAGTTTGAAACGACGCCTCATATTTGGCGCACAGATGACCAAGGAGCATCTTGGCTAGCGGTGTCTGGCGACCTTCCACCGTTGGCTATTAATGACATCCAATTGCTTCCAAACAATGCCGATTCTGTCTTATTTGCTGCAACCGATGGAGGTGTTTACTACAGCAAAAATAGTGGTCAAAATTGGTTTCGGCTAGGTACAAACATGCCCATGATTCCAGTTTTTGATCTGGACTACAACGCAAAGAAAAACCAGATCATTGCTGCTACATATGCGCGTTCTATCATGACGTTTGATTTAAAAAACATCGGTGTTGATAGCTCTCCAATTGTGGCTGTAAGCGAGCAAATTGATGTTAAGAATTTCCGCGTTTTTCCAACTGCGGTTGAGCAGTCATTTACTATTGAATCGGATGGTCAAACTATTTCTTTTGTTAAAATTTATAATTCGGTGGGAAAATTGGTTTTTCAAGATTTCGGTAAACAAAGTCCTTTTTCCGTAGATATTGGAATGCTGCAACGCGGCATATATATTGTACAATTTGCAGCCGACAAGACAAAGCCACAGGTTTGCAAAATATTTAAAAATTAAACCTCGTAGGTAAAATGACTCAACTCAGAAAGGAGATTTCATTGTTCGGACTAGTATTGATAGCTGTCGGTGCGAGTGTAGGGGTAGGTATTTTTTTAACACCCGGCAATATAGCTGGATATATGCAAAGTCCTGCCAATACTTTAATTGTTTGGGCTTTGGGGGGCTTGATTACTATCCTGGGAGCTATGACTTTTGCTGAGCTGGGTGGTATGTTTCCACATGCAGGAGGTATTTATGTATATCTTAAGGAAGCATATGGTGATCTTGTCGCTTTTTTATACGGCTGGGTTACGCTGTTGGTTATCAACACAGGTTCACTAGCTTTTCTGGCGCTTGCTTTTGCAAAGTATTTCAATTTTGTATTTTTTGTTGGTTACGAGGGGATGCAACTGGTTGCTATTGCAATGATTTTTTTTGTAACGTTGCTCAATATTTTTACCGTAAGTATGGGTGCATTTATAAGTGCTTTTTTAACGGCATTAAAAATATTGGGACTTACCGCTCTAATTGCCAGTGGCATTATCTGGTATTCACATGGCGTATTCAATAGCGGAACCAATCTGAACCCGCCTGTGGAGGGTAATAATCCTTTTGCACTTGCCTTAATTGGTGTTTTGTTTTCATATGGAGGTTGGCAACACGCTACTTTCCTATCGGGAGAGGTGAAAAATCATAAAAACAACATTCCGAAGGCTATGGTAATCGCCTCTGTAATCATTACTTTGATTTACTTACTGACCAACTTGTCATATATGTTGTTGCTGCCTTTTGAACAGATATGCAGTAGTAACACACTTGCAGCTGATGCAATGCATACAATTTTTCCGCAATTTGGAGGTCTATTTATCGCGGCAGTAATTATGATTTCTGCACTCGGAACAGCTACCATTTATCTTTTTGGTGTACCGAGGATTTACTATGCGATGGCAAGAGACGGAGTTTTTTTTAAGCAACTTGCAGTGTTACACCCAAGGGTTAACACTCCCGTCAATGCCATACTGCTGCAGTCTTTCTGGTCCATCATGTTGATCCTCTTTTGGGGTAGGTTAGAGGACATCATCAATTATGTCGTATTTACAGACTGGATTTTCTTTTTTCTGGCCGCAGTTAGTCTTTTTGTATTGAGATTTAAATCACCTGCTGCTGAGCGACCATACAATGTATGGGGTTATCCAGTTGTGCCGCTGCTGTTTTCAGGAATTGTACTTTGGTTTATCCTAAACTTGTTGTTTACAAAAGGGGATATCCGCGAGCAAATCATGGCCAGTGCATTTATAATGCTAAGTGGTACTTTATTCTATTTTTACTTTAAAAAATACAGGAATGCTGCACGTTAGAAACATTTAACTTCGACCCTTCCACGTAATTTCGTTCACGTCAAGGTCTTTGGCAAATTTTCTTCCCAAAATAAAAAAGTAATCAGAAAGGCGATTGAGGTAGCGTATCAGTATATCATCAACATTTTCTGAATGAGACAGGGCAACCACGTTCCGCTCTGCTCTTCTGCACACTGTCCTTGCAAGATGACAATAGGATATCACCTGATGTCCACCGGGAAGTATAAAATTCTTTAATGGCTCAAGCTGTTCATCCATCTGATCCATTTCAGACTCCAAGAAAATAACATCCTGCTCAGTAATCGCTGGCACATCTAGTTTTTTGTTGGGGTCCATCGCCAGATTAGATCCTAAATCAAAAAGTCTGTCCTGTATGGATTTTAGGTCAGCCTTGTATTTTTCATCTGTGATGGAATCGCGTAGTAATCCTATATGTGCATTTAATTCATCAACAGTACCGTAGGATTCTATTCGTAGGTGCGATTTAGGAAGTCTGTTTCCGCCAAATAAGGAAGTTTCACCTTTGTCACCCGTTTTGGTATATATTTTAAATGCCATATGGTTTAAAAATTTTGTTCATAAAATGTTACAATTCTCTCATCAGTGCAGATATCCCGAGGACGCAGTTTTTGTTTTAGAACTATGCCGGTAAGTGATCTGCATCTGCTCAGCGCAACATAAGTCTGTCCATGTTCGAATGCTCCGCTTCCCATATCAATAACTACTTTTTCAAAAGTTTTTCCCTGGCTTTTGTGAATGGTAATGGCCCAGGCCAATTTTAGAGGATATTGCTTGAAAGAACCCACGACTTCACTGTCAAGTTTGTTGGGGTCCTTTTCGTTAATTTTATATTTTTGTATTTCCCATGTTGCTTTAGTAACTTCAATTATTGAAGATTTGTTTTCCCTGTCGGAAATTTCTACTTCAATTAGGTCATCTTCAAGACGGATAATCTTGCCTATCATTCCGTTATAAAAACGTCTTTCCGGATCATTTCTGATGAACATGACCTGCGCACCTTTTTTTAAATTAAGTACTTTGTCCGTAGGCATCAGCCGTAAGTCATATTCGCCTTCAAGTTGTCCGGAAAAAGACCGAAAGGGTTCTTTAATTTCATTTATTTTACGCTCGTTTATACTGTCTGCGATGCTGTTTCTGGACGTTAACGTGACGTATCCCTCTTCTGGCTCAAAGTCCGGTATATGACGAGTGTTCAGATCTTCAAGATCTTCATAATCCATTCTGTTTGTTCTCACCGCTTCGAGAAGTCTAATAAAATGTCGCTCTTCCTGACGGTAAATCTTTCTCAACTCAATGGTTTCCATTTCAAAAGTACCTGTACTGAATACATGTGCGTTAAAAAAATAAGGCCCTTGGTAGGTTGAATGAAAATACTGTAATTCCTCACGGGAGCTGATTACGGGTGGTAATTGAAACAGGTCACCCATAAATACCATTTGGACCCCACCGAATGGCTGTTTTGAATTTCTGTTTAATCGCAAAAAGTAATCAATATTGTCTAGAACATCGGCTCTTACCATCGATATCTCATCAATGATGATCAACTCAGTACTGAGGTACAACTTGCTGTTGTATCTCTTTTTGATATCGGATTTTTGAAGAATTCTTGGTGGAAAACCAAAAAAGGAATGTATTGTCTGACCACCGACATGTAGCGCTGCTATTCCTGTCGGCGCGAGTACAACAGCTTTTTTTTGTGTGGTAGCCATAAAAAGGCTCAACAGAGTTGACTTGCCGGTTCCTGCTTTACCGGTGACAAACATGTTCCTGTCCGACTTCTCCATTTCATCCAGGATAAAGCGGAACTCCTGACTCAAGATCATTGGTTCTTTGGTGAAAGCAGACATTATTTGGTTTAGGTTTGGGTAGGTAGCAAAAAAACTATATTTTGCGCTAAGATAGTCAGAATACCGTCATTATGAAAAAAATACTGATCCTTAACGGACCAAACCTCAATCTTCTCGGCAAACGTGAACCTGAAATATACGGGTCTGAAGGTTTTGAATCCTATTTCGAATCAATGAATAGTAAGTTTTCGGATTTGTCTCTGGAATATTTCCAAAGCAATCATGAAGGGGCCATAATTGATAAGCTTCACGAATGTGGTTTTGATGAACTTTACCAAGGAATAGTACTAAATGCTGGTGCATATACGCATACATCCATTGCCATTGGTGATGCAGTTGCAGGTATCAGTACACCAGTTGTCGAAGTACACATATCGAACGTTTTTGCAAGGGCAGCATACAGACACCATTCGTACATATCTGTCAATGCTGTCGGTGTCATCGTCGGTCTCGGTTTGAAAGGTTATGAGTTGGCGATAAACTTTTTTGAAAAACAATAGTTCTCTCTGCTGCAGGTTTGCTGCAATAAACCTTCCAACATATCATATTTTGAAATTTACCAACAGTTACCGGGAAACGATTGTCCTGGCTATTCCGGTTATTATCGGACAACTCAGTAATCTACTGATGAATATAACCGACAATATAATTGTCGGTCACCTAGGTCCGGATGCATTATCAGCAGCCTCTTTCGCCAACAGTTGTTTTTATTTGGTAGCCGTTTTTGGTTTTGGGGCGATGAATGCCATACCCTCCCTTGTAGCGGAAGCCAGAGGTGCTGAGAACGAAGAAAACGTGCGTCAGCATCTATGGGCTGGGCTCGGTAGCGGATTGATTACAGGTACACTGATTGGTGTAATTTTATTTGCTATTTCATACTGGATGCCATACATGGGACAACCTGAAAATGATGTTCTTTTGGCTATGCCATTTCTCCAGCTAATGGCATTGTCTGCACCATTTATGATTATGTTTTCCTCAATCAAAGGTTTTTTTGATGGTTTGGAAAAATCCTCAATTGGAATGATTATTTCCACATTCGGCCTTGCACTAAATATTTTTCTCAACCTTGGACTGATTTTCGGCCAATTCGGAATGCCTGAGATAGGATTTATCGGCTCTGCTTTTTCGACATTGATAAGTCGTGTTGTGGTATTTATACTGATGTTGGTCACCTTATTTCTACATCCTGTATCAAAGCCATATCTGAATACTAAGAAACTTGATCTATCTTTTTTGCTGCAAAACCTGAAACTTGGTATTCCAATGGGTTTGCAGATACTTTTTGAAGTGGCTGCTTTTTCCGGTGCTGGAATCATGATAGGCTGGCTACCCGGAGACGAAGCGATAGTAGGAAGATCTGCGCATCAGATTGCACTAAATATGGTTTCGGCTACATATATGGTCATGCTGGGTTTGTCCGTGGCGGGTAGCATTAAAGTAGGGGAGGCCTATGGCTCTGGTAATCCCGTAGCAATAAAAAAGGCCGGTGAAATCACTATAAAGCTCGCATTGGCGGTTGTGGTAATCAGCGCAACATGTCTTTTCTTTTTTAGTGGTTTCTTTAGCAGAATTTATGGAATCGAAGATTATAGGGTCGTCCTCGTAACTGCAAGTTTGGTTCAAATTGCAGCCATTTTCCAGATATTCGATGGTATCCAGTGTATTAGTGCCGGATTGTTAAGGGGCATTCAAGATGTGAAAGTACCCACAATAATTACATTTGCGGCATATTGGGTAATTTGGATACCACTTGCTTATTGGATGGGGTTTACACTCGATATGGGTGTGGAGGGCATCTGGTATGCAGATTTAATTGCCTTGGGCATCGCAGCCGTGCTTTTAAGTTGGAGATTTTTTTCATCTGCCAAGTTGAAAATCAGGTACTACGAATGATATTTCTGTAATTGCTTGTATTAATATATTATCAGATAATAAAGAATGCAACGGCAGGGACAGCTCATCTGTGTCCCTGCCGTTGCATCATTATTAAAATGAAAAGTTCAATCCAAGATTATACGGATTAATTACATATCCATTTTTGTTTTCCTTGAACATATTGCTTAGATTATAATTTGCAGTAAGTGCTACATCGCCTACACCAATTTTTGCATTTATTCCATAAATAAAGTTGTTTAGACCATAGTTAGCGGTTCGGGTTTCGTTCACTTCCTCAGAACCATCGGTAAACTTGATTTTTTGTACCGAGCGCACTCGATAGCCGGCATAGGCTCCCACACCTACTTTACCTTTTTTTCCGATTCTAAATTCTGCACCAAGCGGTAAACTTAGATAACCTATATTCAAGGCAGTACTTTTTACCGGTAGATCAGGCTGCACAAAAATTGGTTCATTGGAAATCATTTTTAGCTTTACCCCATTACTGAAATCCATATTGTTCCAATGATATGCCAAACCATACGTTATACTAAAACGACTTTTGCCTTTGCCGAACTTAGTTCTTAGTTTTAAACCTATTTCAAAAAAATCAGACGCCCAGGGCTTTACTTCAGGGTTACTAAATACAGCTGTTGAAGGTCCTTTACTGGTAGTATTGTCTATAAGCCCTGTTAAGCCGGTAGATAGATCAATATGTAACTTCGTACGATTATTTTTGTGAACACGTTCTTTTTTGTTATCCTTTTTCCGTTCGGTTTGCATGTTATTCTTAGAATTGGCATCTGCATTGCCTAACTTGCTTTGACTATCATTTTCGTTTGCATCAAGATTATCCTCTATTTCTTCCGCAATATTTTCAATTTCTTCCGCAATATCTTCAATATCGGCTGCTGATTCTTCAAATAGTTTAATCATACCGCTAAGGTTACTTGAGTCAATACTCTTTTTAATGGCTTCAAGCTCCTTCTTGATGTTAGTGAGTCCTTGCTCAATTTTTAGTTCATTGGCAGACTTTGCGGTTGTGGGTGAATCGGCCGATTTTTCATTTTGTGCAGCTAGTATAGTACTACTGAAAACAGCAATCGTAATGATGCAATAAAAAGATTTCATAAAGTTAATTTTTAGTGTAATAAATTTATTTCTTTCTGCTGAGGTACCAATTTAACAATGCAGGTTTGATATTATCCTGGAATAAAGAAATCGTTTTCCTGTTTGTAATGTTTAACATGCGTTCTGTAAGTGTTGAATCTTTTTCTTCAAGCAATTCTTCAGCGAGAAGCTGCAACCATTTTGTTTGAATACGTTGTTCATCACTCGATAAAGTTGGTAAAGTAGGTAATTTTATATTCTCTTCTTTTTTTACATCGGAGTGAATCGAACTTACACGGCTTACTGGAAGAGCATCCAACAAGCTTATTTGTAGATTGTTACGCTCTGAATTTGAAATATTGTATGCAGATTGCAAAATAGGAAGTACGACATTATCTGTCAAAACTTGACTTGACGCACCTTCTGCCGATACTGATTTTTTTGAAATAGTAGGTACATTCGGGGTTTTCTCATTTTTCTGCGATAAAATCGCCTTGGCAAAATTAAGATTATCGTTTATGATTGGCGTTTTTGTTTCGATATTATTGACCCAATTTTTTGTATTCTCCTTTTTAGACAACAAAATAAAAACCAAGGGCAATATGATTACCGCAGCGGCAGCTGAACCCAACCATAGAATTGGTTTAACAGAGCGGCGTGATTGTTTTCCCTTGTTAAGTTCTACCTCTATCCGTTTCCACACCTCAGGTGAAGGTGTAAGATGGTAGTTGCGTACTTTATCAATTGAGTTTTTCATAAATGTAAAATTCAGAAGCGATGTATTCAGATCATTTAATACTAGAAATCAATTTTTGCAGCGAGATTCTTGCTTTCATGAGTTGCGTTTTCGAGGTACTTTCGCTGATTCCCAATAATTCTGCAATTTCGTTATGCTTATATCCTTCAATGGCATAAAGATTAAAGACTTCCCGATAACCGGTTGGAAGCGAATTAATGAGCTTGATAAGATCTTCTATTTCCAAATTCACTTCTGCAAATGCCACAGGTTCGGGCGTTGTATCTGTAGCATCGAGTGCTAAAATTAGTTTTTTTTCAGTTCTCAGGTAATCCAAACATTCCCGTACCATTATGGTTCGTAACCAACCTTCAAAACTACCCTTGTTTTCAAATTGACTTATATAGCGGAATGCCTTGATAAAACCGTTAGACAACATTTCCTCGGCAACTTCGGTTTGCCTTACGTATCTTTTACATACTCCCATCATCACCGGTGCAAACCGATCGAACAAAAGTTTCTGTGCCCTACGATCTTCTTTTATGCACCCATTAATTAACTCATCAAGTGCAGTGGTTTTATTTTGAAATAAAGGTATTCTCACTTGTTTTTGAAGCAAATAAATCTTGCTTAGTTCCGTTTGATTATTAAGACCCACTAAAGTTTATATTGGTTGCCTCAAACCTAATTTTTTGTAATTTGAAACCATACCAATACGAGTTCTAACATAGATCTATTTTGTATAAGTGTTGGATCTTGGGAATAAAAAAGTCCCTCAAAGCAATTGCAAAGAGGGACAGTTATTTGAAGTTGATTTCGTCAATTTATGATAATACAGCTTTTACGCGATCAGCCGCTTCCTGAAGTTCGATGGCAGAAAGTACTTTCAAGCCTGAATCATCGATCATTTTTTTGGCAATATCAGCATTAGTTCCCTGCAAGCGTACTATTATCGGGACATTGATATTGCCGATGTTTTTATAAGCATCAATAACCCCTTGTGCGACGCGGTCACACCTAACGATACCTCCAAAAATATTAATGAGGATGGCCTTTACATTTGGGTCTTTCAGAATTATCCTGAAGGCATTTTCAACACGTTCTGCATTCGCTGTTCCTCCGACATCAAGGAAATTGGCTGGTTCACCACCGCTGAGTTTGATGATGTCCATTGTCGCCATTGCAAGTCCGGCTCCATTAACCATACACCCAACATTACCATCAAGTTTCACATAATTCAGGTCAAAATTTCTCGCTTCAACCTCTGTAGCATCTTCTTCATCTGTATCTCGAAGCGCTTCAAGATCTGGATGCCTGTATAGTCCGTTTTCATCAAGTGTGACTTTACAATCTACAGCAACAACTCTTTCATCACCGGTCACAAGACATGGGTTGATCTCAAACAATGCCGCATCGGACCCAAGAAATGCTTTATACAACTGACGAATGAATAGCTCCATCGCTTTAAATGCTTTTCCACTTAGTCCTAAATTGAATGCAATTTTTCTTGTTTGGAATCCCTGCAGGCCAAGCTCTGGATCAATCCATTCTTTGTGCACGAGTTCAGGCGTCTCTTCAGCAACTTTTTCTATGTCCATTCCTCCTTCTGTACTATAGATGATGACATTGCACTTCTTTTCGCGATCCATCAGTACAGAAACATAGAATTCCTTACATGCATCAAAGGAGGGGACGTAAGAATCCTCGGCTACAAGTACCTTTCTTACAAGTTTACCCTCTCCGTCCATGCCCCCCGGAGTTTGAGGTGTTTTTAGCATCATTCCCAGAATCTGTCCGGCTTTTTCTTTGGCTTCGTCAACACTTTTAACAACTTTTACTCCACCACCTTTACCTCTACCCCCTGCATGTATCTGCGCTTTGATGACTACAAATTTGTTATTTGTTCTTGCAGAAATGTTATCATAGGCAGCAACAGCATCCTCTATAGTGGTTGCAACAATTCCTTCCTGAATGGCAACGCCATAGGATTTCAACAATTCTTTTCCCTGATATTCGTGAAGGTTCATTTGGTCTTTTTATTAGATTACTGGTTAAAATCGCCGCAAAGATAAGGTCTTTTTAGAAATTCAATAGGATTACTATTTTAATTTGGAAATATCTCGAAACCCAAAAAATCGGTATTTTTATTTCTTTTTAATGTATTTAAGTGACAAAAAAACAAAAGCCAAGATTACTTGAATATGTACCTTAGTTGAATTTTCTGTAAATGGATATATTCACAGCCGGTCCTGCAGCAACGTTTCTAACATATGCTGCACCAAAGAAACTTAATGTTGCTCCGGCTAATGAGGGAATAAATTCATAATTGGCTTTAATTCCAAAAGTTAAAAACTGTTGGTTGTCCCTATAAAGCGCAGTTTTGGAAAATGAAACATCATCATTCAAACCAAATGTTCCGGAACTTATTGACTTGCGTAGCTCGACAATGAAAATAAGAAACCAATCTTTTTTGATTTGTTTTCCAATTTCACCTGCCATTTTGAGGTAGTCTGCATAACCATTGTCCATGGCACCGTATCCAAACATACCGAAGTAATAGTATTTGCTGTTTGAACCTCCATAGGTGAGATAAGGAAGGATGGTATTTGCTTTAAATCCGGTTCTTAATCCTGATAAGGAAAGTTGTTTTCCTGTGTTTAGATTTGCTATCAGACCTACACTAAGTTTATTCTGCTTATCAAGCAATGTGCTTTTCAAACCGAACTGTAGATTACCGGCTCCGTTCAGATTTGCATTGCTTCCATTTGATGAATTATCATAACCCACAAACTTGTAAGGAACAACCAAAGAGAATTCTGTTTTCCAGGGTATTCCGTACTCGGCGTACAATTGTGACGTTAGGTCGTAACTAAAGTTTCCTGTTTCAACTACTTGCTTATCAATGGAAACCATATTATATGTTACAGTCGATAAACCAACCTGTACATATGCGTTTCCTTTGCTCCTGACCCATGGACTTTGTGCTACAATTGCAGCAGAAAACGTCAGCAGATACAGCATTGGAAGCAAAATTTTCTTTAAATTAATCATAAGTTTTCGCGAAAAAAGAATTTTAAATTGAGGTTTGTCTAGGGTGCAACAAAAGTAAAATAGAAAACCAAAACCATGGTATGTTTGGAAACATTCTTCATATGTAATTTATCAATTATGCAGAAGGAAAAAAGATTTTAAACCACCTCCCATAGTAGTAAAAAGGGACACTATTAACCTCTTTTTTCCTTTCTGAAAATGCGTCATTCTATTATCTTTGCGCACACATTGAAAATATTCAGCAAACACAACTTTATGTCTTCACAACCAAGTAATCAATTAACAACCGTTGAAACCGCAAAGAGCCTGGGATTACTTCCGGCGGAATTCAAAAAAATCTGCAAAATACTTCGTCGCACACCCAATTTTACTGAATTGTCCATATTCTCAGTAATGTGGTCTGAGCACTGCTCATACAAGAATTCAATTGTACACCTCAAAAAATTGCCACGTGAAGGTGGCCGTCTTTTGGTTGGTGCCGGTGAGGAAAATGCCGGTTTAGTGGATATCGGTGGAGGACTTGGATGTGCTTTTAAAATTGAAAGTCATAATCACCCCTCTGCAATCGAGCCATTTCAGGGTGCAGCAACGGGTGTGGGTGGAATACATCGCGATATATTTACGATGGGCGCCCGACCTATTGCGGCCTTGAACTCACTGAGATTCGGCAATCTAGACTCAGATAGAATGAAGCATTTGGTCCGTGGTGTGGTTCATGGGATCAGTTCATACGGCAATTGTTTTGGCGTGCCCACAGTCGGCGGTGAAGTTTATTTCAATGATTCCTATAACCACGATATTTTGGTCAATGCGATGTCTGCGGGTATTGTAAAAATCGGAGAAACGGTATCTGCAAGTGCAGATGGTCCCGGCAATCCGGTTTTAATTGTTGGTTCGGCGACTGGAAAAGATGGAATTCACGGCGCAACTTTTGCTTCTGCGGAACTTACAGAGGACAGCGCCAAGGACCTTCCTGCAGTTCAGGTAGGTGATCCGTTTCAAGAAAAATTGCTCCTGGAAGCTACTTTGGAGGCAATAAAAACTGGTGCAATCGTGGGAATGCAAGATATGGGTGCTGCCGGAATCACCTGTTCAACTTCTGAAATGAGCGCTAAAAGCGGGACCGGTATGAAGATCGATCTGGATAAGGTTCCCACTCGACAGCAAGGAATGAAGCCTTTTGAAATTCTGCTCTCAGAGAGTCAGGAACGAATGCTGATTGTATGTAAGAAAGGCCAGGAGCAAAAGTTGATGGAAATTTTTGACAAATGGGATCTTGAGTGTGCACTCATAGGTGAAGTTACCAAAAATCAACGATTACAGTATTTCCAAAATGGTGAACTGGTGGCCGATGTTCCTGCAAAACCGTTGGTACTTGGTGGTGGTGCACCAGTGTACGAACGCAAATCGAGGAAACCAAAGTACCTCACGAAAATTGAAAAATTCAATATAGATTCAGTCAAATTACCTTCGAATTATTTGTCTGCCGCGAAGAAATTATGGAAATCTCCTAATCTAGTTTCCAAGCGTTGGATTTACGAGCAATATGACTCAATGATTCGGACGGGAACGCAAACCACAAATGCGCCAAGTGATGCTGCAGTTGTGCGTGTGAAAGGTACTGAAAAATCAATTGTTTTAACAACTGATTGCAATTCAGCTTACGTTTATGCAGATCCGTACAAGGGAGCTATGATTGCGGTTGCCGAAGCAGCGAGAAACATTGTCTGCAGCGGAGGGGATCCGGTTGCCATTACAAATTGTCTTAATTTCGGAAACCCATACAATCCGGAGGTTTTTTATCAGTTTGCCAATGCCGTTGCAGGTATGGGTGAAGCCTGCAGAAAATTTAACACTCCTGTCACAGGTGGTAATGTGAGTTTTTACAATCAGGCGAACATTCGGGGTAAAATTGTACCTGTATTTCCGACACCTACCATCGGAATGCTAGGTGTACTTGATGACTCCCAAAAACAAATGACGCTTGACTTCAAAAAGGAGGGTGATTTGATATATTTAATTGGAAAATCCAAAAATGACCTGGGAAGTTCTGAATACATTCGTTTCAATAAGAAAGTAAAATTCAGCAGTTGCCCACATTTTGATTTAAATGAGGAATTTGAACTTCAACAAACAATCAGTTCCTTAATCAAAAAGGGATTGATTTCGTCTGCACACGATGTATCTGAGGGCGGAATATTTGCGGCACTGCTAGAATCAGCAATGGTGCGAAATATCGGTTTTGCGGTTGTATGTGAAGCCTCGATTAGAAAGGATGCTTTTCTGTTTGGTGAAAGCCAAAGCAGGGTAGTGGTTAGTATTGCACCGGACCACAAAAGTGCTTTTGAGAAATTCCTGCATGGCAAAGATTTCACATTGCTCGGTAAGGTTCAGGGCAAAAGAATTAGCATTGACGAAGAGGATTTCGGTGATGTTTCAGGTTGGAAAAAAACATACGACACCGAACTTGGAAACATAATGGAAGCCGACAAGTAATTGTATACTTGTGCGTCACGCTGTTGTGTCTTGTTACAATTAACGCACACCGCGTTGGTTAATCCATGCGATGTACTTACCAACATTTACATTGTGGCCCGACATGGTTTCCGCGAAGGCGTGTGTACCTGAATTGTCAGGTTTTGCGCAGAAATAAAGGTAGTTATGAGGCTCTGGGTCAAGCACTGCATCTATGCTTGATTGAGATGCGATGCTAATTGGACCTGGTGGTAAACCATTATAGATGTAGGTATTGTAGGGAGAGTCAAACTTGAGATGTCTGCTAGTAACGCGTCTGGTCAGAAAGTCTTTGCTCGCAAAAACACATGTAGGGTCAGCCTGTAACTTCATGTTTATCTTGAGTCTGTTAAGGTAGGCTCCCGCAATACGTGGGCGCTCTTCTTTGTTCTGTGATTCCTTCTCAACAATAGATGCCAGAATATAAACTTCCTTCTCGCTTAGTCCTTTACCATTGAGTAGATTCTTTGCCTTGTCCTTTCTGTTGTTTTTATTCCAGAAACTTTCACTTTCCTTCATCAATCGTTCAATAAACTTCTCAGGAGAAGTGTTCCAGAACATTTCATAGGTGTTCGGTAAAAAAATACACATTAGATTATCTGTGTTCAATCCCTTTGCTTCCAAAATCGTTTTATCTTGAAAGGTTTTGTAGAGACTCAGTGAGTCCGACTCAAGGAATTTTGAAACTTTACCTGCAATATCTGACACCTCTCTTTCATAATTGAGAACTACTTTAACAGGTGCTTGTTCTCCTATTTTCAAATGTCTGACAAGTGCTTTGTTTCCCCAACCCGCGGTAATTTTAAACCTTCCTGGACGTACATTTTTGAATTCCTGTTGAACAGCACACATGCGAAAACTTTCCTCACTTTTTACAAAACCATTGTTTTTTAGTATCAGCACTAGGTTATCGTAATTTGTGCCTGTAGGAACAAGTAAATACTCACTTTGTAACGCGTCCGGTACATTGGGGGCATAATTCAACTGATAGTATTTCCAGCCCCAAAATCCTGCAACTGATAAAAGGATAACAGAAAAAATTGCGATGACCTTGATGTGCTTCATTCCTAAAAAATTTTAAGAGCAAAAATAATGAAAATTTGAACATCTACTTGATACATAAGATTCAAGTAAGTGTTTTATTTATCAAAATTATCGCTAAAAACGTAACTTTGGGTTTTCATTATCCAAAATGCAAGTTCCCGACCAAATAGGCACAGACATAAAACGAGCAGCTCAATTTTTGAGAAGCGGAAAGCTGGTAGGCATTCCCACTGAAACTGTCTATGGTCTTGCCGCCGACGATCTGGTCGCCCGGCGCAGGCGGCATGCGGATCAGCCATTTGCGGGTGCCGTCGCTCGACACCTGCTCAGTGATCACCTCGGGCCGCGTCAGTGTGTAATGATCGGCAAGTCTCTGGCGCAGAACCTTCGACACATTGAGCATCCGGTCGAAGTCGCGCACGCCGTGAAAGTAAATCCAGTGCCAAAGCTGGCCCACGCGCATGCGCACTTCGCGCTCGGGCACATCAATCGCCCGCAACGCGTCGCCCAGTTGCGCTCGCGTGCAGCCGACAAGCGAGGGGCGCGCGGCAGCGAGCGGCGGCGCGACATGATCCGTGATGTCTTCCTGCAAGGCGGGCATGGGC
>CANHEE010000071.1 GCA_947459655.1 Lewinellaceae bacterium | reverse complement strand
GTTTGAGGTAGTTGAAAACCACAAAGAGTCCAGCGCCCAGCGCAAAAAACACCCCCGATTGTTTGATCAGGAATGACATTCCCAGGAAAAATCCTGCTATCAGGTATTCATGCCATTTGTCAGTTTTGATGCCACGCAGGGTGAAATAAATCCCGGCAAGCGCCCAAAAAACAACAAGATGCTCTGCCTGCGCCGCAAATCCCGATGCAAATTTGGTAAGGGACAGAATAGAAAAGGCAATCGCAGCAACAGCCGCTGCCCGCATGTCAAACAGAAGTCTTCCAACCAGAAAAATCAACGCCGTAGATACCAGTGTGAGAAACATAAAACCGATGTGGACACCCTCGAGCGTCTTCCCAAATATTCCTACAATTGCAGCATAGCAGTAGAAAATACCCGGAAGTTTCATCTCGTAGAAGTAGGTGTAGGGCTTCTTGCCCTCAAGCAGCAGCTGTCCCATGTAGCTGTAAGACCCCTCGTCCCGTTCAAATGGCAGGCTCGCAAGGTTCATGCGTGCAACAAGAATGATCCCGACAAAAAGTGCTGTAATGCCAATGTAGACCCATACCGGAAAAGGTTTGGAAGCAGTTTCTGCAGGAATTGCTGCGGTATTTTTTCCTGAATGGGTATCTGGTCTTCTTTTTGACATCTTCTCTGCTTTAATGATTTTGCGAAGCGAATTTATCTAGAAATTTTTAGGTATAAAAAATATTCTACGAAAAGGTCATATATTTGTTGTCCAACGCGTGCGTCCCACCGAAGGCTTTCTACTATGCTGCAAAAGCTAAGTTTCCCGCCTCTGTTGCGCTTAAACGCAGTGAAATTATGATTAAAGCTGTTGATATAAGGAAAACTTATGGAGATCATGAGGTGCTGAAAGGTGTCTCCTTTACCTTCGAACAAGGGAAAACCAATCTGATTATTGGCCGAAGCGGTGCAGGAAAAACGGTTTTCCTGAAGACGTTGGTAGGGCTTGTTACTCCGACCTCGGGTGAGGTATGGTACAATGATGTCAACTTCTGGGCGCTGGACAAAAAACAGGTGAGGGAGCTCCGAATGCAGGTTGGGATGCTGTTTCAGGGCTCTGCACTTTTCGACTCCATGAGCATCGAGGAAAACGTTCGCTTCCCGCTGGATATGTTCACTACCATGACTCCCGCAGAAAAAAGTGAGCGTGTAGAATTGTGTCTCGAGCGCGTAAATCTGGAGAATGTGAAGAGCAAATTCCCTTCTGAACTGAGTGGAGGTATGCAAAAACGCGTCGGAATCGCCAGAGCGATTGTCCTTAAACCAAGATACCTTTTTTGTGACGAACCCAATTCAGGTCTCGACCCCAAAACTTCAATCATTATCGATGAACTGATTCACAACATTACGATCGAAGATGATATGACGACCATCATAAATACCCACGATATGAACTCGGTGATGGAGATAGGTGAGTCTATTGTTTTTCTTCACGATGGCAAAATCGAATGGTCGGGGTCCAAAGAAGAGGTGCTTTCAAGTACCAATCAGGAACTGCAGAGTTTTATTTTTGCCTCTCCATTTCTTCAGCGCCTTCGCAAAAAAGCGCTCGGATAGCCCAAAGAAAAACGGACCCACCCTCGCCGAAGATGAGCCCGCCTTTTGCTGACGATAATCAACTGATTTTTACTTCTTTTTTCTTGGCACTTTTCAATTCTTTTCTTTTGATTTTGATGGTCAGCTCGCCGTTTTCATAGCTTGCGTGAATGCTGTCAGCATCTACGTCATCGGGCAAATAGAAAGTACGGGAAAATGCAGAAAAACTATACTCCTTTCTGGTGTACTTCTTTGTGCTTTTCTCTTTTTCTGTCTCTTTTTCAGAACTAATTGTTAGCAGATTGCCTGCCACATCAATTTTGAAATCTTCTTTTTTCAGGCCCGGCGCCGCTACTTCCAAAATGTAATTTTCATTGTTCTCAATCACATTGACAGCCGGTATCATCGTGCCTTTACTCATCGTATCGATGATGCTGTCAAAATTCTTCCCGAAAAAGTTGTCCACCATACTGGAGAATGTTGGGAATAAAGTGTTCTCCTTGAACATTGGGTCATACCATTTAGCTAGTGTTGCCATGATAAAAAATTGATTTTTGGTTAACAATTGAAAAGCAGCCAATCATGATCAACAATGTCCTGATTCGATCTGAATTTCATATGCAAAATTATGCTCATCCGTTATTGGGTTCCATGATGCAGGTTGTTATACAGATTGATTTGCATCATCCCGACGGAAGCAGCAAGTCAAAAGCAGTGGATTTTATAAACGGGCATAAAAAAAGCCGCAATACAGGCGTGTATTGCAGCTTTTTTGGATCGTATTTTTTCTATCACTCTTTGTTGTCGAGCACACTATCGTCGAGTACGCCCTCTTCCAGGGCCTGTTCCTGATAGCCGTGCAATTGAACCGGTTTGTTTTTCTTGCTCATGCGGATGTTGAGCGTCTCCACCAAAAGAGAGAACGCAATCGCGAAGTAAAGGTAGCCCTTTGGCACGGTACCTGCTTTCGCGCCAAAAATTGAGGCCTCAGCAAGGTGTGCGCCCTCCGCAATCAAGGTGAATCCAATCAATATCAGAAATGACAAACCGAGCATCTGAATAGTCGGATGATTGTTGACAAATGTGCCTACCGGACCGGAGAACAGCATCATAATCAACACGGATATCACTACTGCGATGATCATTACCGGTACATTTTGAGTGAGTCCGACAGCAGTTAGTATAGAATCAAAAGAAAAAACGATGTTGATCAGTGCAATCTGAATCACCGCATTCATCAGTTTGCTGCCCTTGTCGTTACTCACTTTGACCTGGTTGTCGTCCGGATTGCTCTCCAATTTATGGTGTATTTCACTGGTGCTTTTGTAGAGTAAAAATACACCTCCAAGAATCAGAATGATGCTTTGACCGGTTGGTCCGGCATAAAACCAGCTTTGTTCTGTCCCCAGATGAAATACTGGCTGCTGCATGGCAATGAGATACGATATTCCAAACAGTAAAATGATGCGAAAGATCATGGCCAGAAATAACCCGATATTTCTTGCTTTAGGCTGATCTTGACGAGAAAGTTTATTCGTCGCGATGGTGATGAATATAATGTTGTCCACACCGAGGACAATTTCCAGAAAAGTAAGGGTCAGGAGACTGACCCACATATTGATGTCGCTAAAATCAGGTAAAAATGCCATTTGCATTGAAAATTATTTTTTGTCTTATGTTGTAGCTTTCAGTCTTTTCAGTACGTCGTCAGGAACGCTCATCAAAAATTTTACAGATTTCAACGATGGTCTCTACAGCTTTGTTCATGTCCTGTACAGAAATCCATTCTTTTTTGGAATGTATGCCCATTTCTCCTGCAAAAAGATTAGGACAAGGAAGTCCCATGAACGACAACCTTGAACCGTCTGTTCCGCCACGTATACTTTCGGATTTAGGTTCCATTCCGGCCCTCCTGATGGCTTCAACAGCATTTGCCATGATCTGAGGGTATTTATCCAGAATCACCTTCATATTACGATACTGTTTTGTCACCTTAAAATCTGCGGTGGAATGTGGATAGTTGCGGATGACATTTTCCACAATTTTCTGCAGCTCAGTTTCATGAGCCAAAAGTTTTTCTTCGGTAAAATCGCGGACAATGAAATTGAGGCTTGCATTTTCAAGCGAACCGTTGATGGAAACCGGGTGAACAAATCCTTCTTTTTTCTCTGTTTTCTCAGGACACAGCCTGTCTTTTGGCAATGCTGCTACGATTTCCGAGGCAATTTTGATGGCGTTTTCCATTTTGTCTTTCGCATATCCTGGATGAGCACTCACACCCTGAATACGAATGCTTATAGCATCTGCGGAAAATGTCTCATCCTCAATATGACCTCTTGGTCCGCCATCTAGGGTAAAACCAAAATCAGCACCAAGTTTTTCCATATTAACCTTGTCCACCCCACGTCCGATTTCTTCATCCGGTGTAAAGAGTATGCGTATTTTGCCGTGCTTTACTTCAGGATGTGTCATCAGAAAATGAGCGGCATCCATAATCTCAGCAACCCCTGCCTTGTCGTCTGAGCCCAGCAAAGTATGTCCACTTGCAGTGATGATGTCATCGCCAATTCTCTCAAGTAGATAGGGGAAGTCTTCAGGACTGATAACCTGCGCCGGGTCATCCGGCAGTACAATATTGCCACCCTGGTAGTTGCTGTGTAAAATAGGTTTTACTCCCGTTCCGCTACAGTCCGGTGCAGTATCAACATGGGAGCAGAAACAGAGAACCGGCGTATTTTTATCGGTATTGGAGGGTATGGTAGCGTAAACATAGCCATATTCGTCCATCTCGGCATCGCTGATTCCCATTGCCAGTAATTCTTCCACCAGCAGTCTGCTAAGATTCTTCTGCTTCTCAGATGAAGGTGTTGTTTCGGATCCCGGATCGGCCTGGGTATCGATTTGCACATAGCGCATAAAACGCTCAGCAGCAGTAAATTGATATGAATTCATTTTCTGTATTTTTGTTTGTGCGCAAAAGTAATCATTTTAAAAACAATTGAAGTTGTCACCGGCTTTGATTGTTGAATTCTGATCCGCCTAACAGACTGGAGCATTTCAACAATAGCCATGATAAATGCTGGTCTCAAAAGTTGATTTTACAGTTCGATTTACCTGCTATTTATAACGATCAGCTTGATGGCAAACGAAAATTTCTGTCTTTTTAAGTACCTTTGCTTCGTTACTTTTTGCGCACCAACGGAAATATGAAACACGGACATAGGGAGGCTGCAAGGTCGTTATTTGCCAAAGATACCCTTACCATTGAGCTGTCGACCGGTAATGAGGCCACCACCATGCCGGTTTACCTTGTCGGAAATTTTAATTCCTGGAAGGTAAACGACGAAAATTACCGCATGAGGCTCGATGCTCCCGGAAAGTACTCCTTTACTTTTCCCACACATTTGACACTGCCGGAGCCATTCGAATACAAATTTGTCCGAAATGGCTGGGAAAACGAGGAGCTTGATGAATACGGCTGTCTGACCAGGAACAGGGTATTAATCAATGCGTGCGGGCACATACACAATACCGTACCCCGTTGGCGCAAAAGTGGAATTGAATACGACCCCGCGTTGTTGCCTGAAATCAGGATTATCTCCAAGGAAATCAACATGGAGGAGGTGATTAAAAAACGCCGGGTATCTATTCTTTTGCCTCATGATTACGCAAATTCGGATAAAAAATATCCGGTACTGTACCTTCAGGACGGACAAAACCTCTTTGACGATTACGCCCCTTTTGGCAATTGGTCGGTAAACAAAAGGATGGCCGTTCTCGCTGAGAAAAAACACCACGAAGTCATCGTTGTAGCGATAGACCACGGCGGAAAGGACCGCATTAGGGAATTTCTTCCTTACGAAGGTACCCGTTTTGGTGCTGCCATCGGAAAAACCTACGCGCATTGGATAGTGGAGACACTCAAACCCTATATTGATGCACACTACCGCACGCTCCCTGACGCAGAACATACCGGAATAGGGGGCTCATCAATGGGCGGTCTGATCAGTATTTATGCCACACTGATGTATCCGCATACTTTCAGCAAAATGATGGTTTTTTCTCCTTCTTTGTGGGTGGCATCCAAGGTATTTTTCGATGCTATTCATTTTACGCACCCAGACCCGACCAAGGTTTACCTTTACGCCGGTGGAAAGGAGGGTAGTCAGATGGTGCCCAATGTTCAGCGTTTCAAGACTGCACTTGAAAAACTTGGTTTCAACGATTCTCCTGTAGAGTTCAAGCTGGTCATAGATCCAAAGGGCGAACACAACGAAGAGCGCTGGGGAGTAGAATTTCCCCGTGCGCTGGAATGGCTGTATTACCGGTAAGAAGTTGTCTAAAAAACACCGAACGCCGGTTGTCCTGACTAGAAATGCTCAAGGATTTGCATTGCCCTGGCAATCATCTCTTCAGAAACATCGAGGTGAGTGACCAGTCTGACGGTCGACGGACCAAAAGCAGATGCTACGACTCCGTTTGATTTCAGGTGGTTCAATAGAGTTTCCGCGTTTCGTGGAGACCTTACATCGAAAATCACAATATTGGTCATTATTGGCCGCAAATTCTCGTAAGCACTGTTTTTTTGAATGGCTTCACCCAGCATCTTTGCATGCAAATGGTCTGTCCGCAAACGCTCTATGTGATTGTCCAGTGCGAATATTCCGGCAGCTGCAAGGTAACCTGCCTGTCGCATTCCTCCACCCATTGCTTTTCTGATTCTTCGGGCCTTCCTTATGAAAGCGGCGTTTCCAATCAATAAAGATCCTACCGGTGCTCCCAAGCCCTTTGAAAGACAAATCGAAATGCTATCAAACATTGCACCTGTTTCTTTAGTCGTATCACCGGTTTCAACCAGCGCATTGAAAAGCCGCGCACCGTCAAGGTGCAAGGCTAGGCCTTTCTCACAGCACAATTGACTGATTGGTCTGATTTCCTCAAGGGTGTAGTAATTTCCTCCGCCAATGTTGGTGGTGTTTTCCAATACGACTAAACTGCTTTTCGGCAACCAGTCCTGATCAGGTTTTATCGCGGCGTTCACCTGTTCAGCAGTTATTTTTCCGTATCGACCCGCAATCAACTGTATGGCAATTCCAGAATTGAAAGCATACCCACCGACTTCAGCACGATAAATATGCGACAATTCATCACAAATAACCTCATCCAGAGGCTGTGTATGCGTTTTTATAGCAATCTGATTGGTCATTGTGCCTGAAGGGCAAAATAATGCCGTTTCGTGGCCAAACATGGCAGCTGCCTTTTCCTCCAGCGCATTCACTGTAGGGTCTTCATGAAAAACATCGTCACCCACGCTTGCTGACATCATTGCCTCCAGCATGGCGGGGACGGGACGGGTCACGGTATCACTAAGCAGATTAATCATTTCAGATAAAGAAAGCTAGGGCAAAAGCCAGAACGGACAGGATAATGCCAAACATGAAAATATTGTAGCAAATGCTCAGGTAGTGGTACTTTTTAGAGAGTACTACCCCTAGAAAATAGATGTCCCTGGACATCGAGTTGTATAAGAAGTCGGGATCCTTGATCATTTCCTTTACTCCCCATTGAAATTCCTCCAGTTGCATGTTGTAAAAATTGCCAAAAAACAGTAGATTGGATTTCTTGTTGAGAATATCGGCTTTTTGAATATGTCCCTCTGTAATCTTTGGCCTCGTGGATAACGTCGCAAAAACGATTGAAATCAGGCAGACCAACATCAGCATAATAGCCGGAATGATGAGTTTCATCTGACCTGAATCCATGACCTTTGGAACCAGTCCGGACGCGATAATTGACAGCACTATTGTGTTGATACTGAGCATCATATTGGCTTTGTGGTCGGCAAGTGCAGAAAGGTTGTTGTGGGTCTGATAGGTCGTCCTGAACATGGTTTCAACGCCCCGTACAAGTCTTTTTTCTTCAATTGCGCCCAGTTCCGCTGCAGATGTTGTCGAAAGAATAGACTTTTCTGCTTCCTTTTCGGAATTTATCTGTCCCGTTTTTAGCAGAGGTTTTCCTTCCGGGTGCAACCTGCTTTGCTGTTTCATGAGCATTTTGATGTGCTTCCGCTTTTGCGCGCCATACATCATTTCAGCCACAGGAGTATGGAAATTGTGCTTGAGCATAAAGGCAATTTCAAACTCCATCCATTCTTCCTCACTCATGAAACGACCTTTTGTAAGCATCAGCTCGTAACGGATCTTGCTGCTGCGTTCCCAGTATGATTTTTTTCCAAGGTGACACATGTCGGCATCACACAGCAATTGCGAGAGCAACGATTCAGGCGACTGTGGCATGTGTGTGGCTCGGATGGCTTCAGTAACAATGGCAATTCTGCTCTCCGGATAAGCTGCCGTTTTCAAAAAATCTGCCGCATAGGCCATTCCCCTGCTTTCGTGGCTGTCCTGACCCTGGTCGTAGCCCGTATCGTGAAACCAGGCCGCAATCTGAAGCATCTCAGTATCTTCATCACTGAGCTGTAATTCAGTAGCAAGTTCAAGAACTCCTGCCACTACCTGCTCGGTATGTGTAATGCTATGAAATACGTATTCCGGGGCAACTTTGCTGTTGATGTGCCTAGTGGCAAATGCTTTAACCGAATCAAGTAGGTGCATAGGTAAACGGCTGCTGGTAGTCAAATAAGTTGCTTCTTTGCCTGAATTTTTGTCGGTTATGCCCTACACTCACAAAATTCAAGTCAATACTAAATTATCCGCTCGCAATATTAGTGAAAATATCTATTTCAGAATTTCTTTTATAGAAAATTCAGCTAATTGGCAAGTAACGGACGTAATTGTTCTGACATTTCAGACGTCATGAAAAAAGGTGTTTTTGAATCATTCTCTACATCGAAAATACGAGTATTGTGAAGGGTATTTTTTTTAAGCATATTGTGTTGTCAAGAGAGAATATATCGTATCTTTGTTCGATTTTAATAGCACTAAGGTAAATATCTAATAAATGTCTGACAATCAAAAAATTATCCCGATTAATATCGAGGATCAGATGAAAACAGCCTACATAGATTACTCTATGTCTGTTATCGTTTCCAGGGCTTTGCCGGATGTTCGAGACGGTCTGAAGCCTGTTCACCGTCGCGTGCTATATGGCATGTCGGAACTGGGGATGAGCTACAACAAAGCGCACAAAAAATCTGCGCGTATCGTTGGGGAAGTTTTGGGTAAATACCACCCACATGGCGACAGTTCAGTGTATGATACCATGGTGAGGATGGCGCAGGACTGGTCATTGAGGTACCCGCTGGTCGACGGACAGGGTAACTTTGGATCGATGGATGGCGACTCTCCGGCAGCAATGCGTTACACCGAGGCGCGTCTGAAGCGCATAACAGATGAAATGCTGAATGATCTGGAGAAAGATACCGTTGACTACAAACTGAATTTTGACGATACTCTTGAGGAGCCAACAGTGCTTCCAACCAAGTTGCCGAATCTACTGATCAATGGTAGTTCGGGGATTGCAGTAGGTATGGCAACCAACATGATGCCCCATAACCTTTCTGAAGTGGTGGATGCCATTGTAGCCCAGGTCGATAATTCTGAAATCACCACTGCCGAATTGATGCAGTATGTAAAGGCTCCCGATTTTCCAACAGGTGGTATTATCTACGGAATGGATGGCGTCCGGGAAGGATTCGAAACAGGTCGCGGTAGGGTAGTGGTCCGTGGAAGGGCTGAAATCGAAAGCAGCGCAAACGGTAAGGAAACCATCATCGTCACCGAAATCCCATATCAGGTAAACAAGGCCATGCTCGTAGCTAAGATTGCAGAGTTGGTCAATGAGAAGAAAATAGTCGGTATCTCAGACATCAGGGATGAGTCAGATCGTACAGGTTTGCGAATTGTTATTGAAATTCGCAGAGATGCCATGGCAAATGTTGTCCTTAGCAGTTTGTACAAATACACACCGCTGCAGACATCATACGGTATCAATAATGTATGCCTGGTCAACGGCAGACCCCGCACGCTGGGGCTGAAAGATCTCATCAGCGAATTCATTAAATTCCGTTTGGAGGTAATTGTGCGCCGTACTCGCTACGAGCTTCGCAAGGCAGAGGAGCGTGCACACTTGCTCGAGGGTTTGCTTGTAGCTTTGGATGATTTGGATCGCATCATTGATCTTATCCGTGCCTCCAAGACCGTTGACGATGCGCATGCAGCGTTGGTGGGCAACCAGTACAAACTCACATCTGCAACTGCCGCGGTTATCGGTGGACTAACGCCGCCTGCGGCCGGAACTGCCCAAACCTATCAGTTGAGTGATGTCCAGGCAAAGGCAATTCTTGAAATGCGTTTGCAGCGACTGACTGGACTGGAAAGAGAGAAGATACAGAACGAATACGAGGAGCTTCGTAGAATGATCCTGCACTACAATGAGATTCTGGCAAGCGAGATGCTTCAGCGTGGCATTATCAAGGAAGAATTGATTGGGATCAAGGAAAAATTTGGAGATGCTCGTCGAACAGAAATCAGTTTTTCTGATGGCGAAATCAGCATAGAAGATATGATGTCCGATGACGAAATGGTCATTACGATTTCCCACCTCGGCTATATCAAGCGCACCAATTCTGCTGAATACCGTACGCAAAGTCGCGGAGGAAGAGGCTCCAAAGGTGCCAAGACACGTGATGAAGATTTTGTGGAACAAATATTTGTAGCCTCCAATCACGACTACCTTTTGTTCTTTACAGAGTCCGGAAAATGCCACTGGCTGCAAGTATATCAGCTCCCGGAAGGAAGCAAGACTTCTTTTGGGCGTGTAGTGCAGAATGTCCTGAATATGCCAATGGATGATAAAATTCGCGCCTATATCCGAATCGATAAGGAAGATTTCAAGAACAGAACATTTGTGGAAAACCACTATATCGTTTTCTGTACGGTCAAAGGTCTTATCAAAAAGACTTCTCTGGCAGACTATTCCAGACCTCGAAACGGCGGTATTGTTGCCATCAGCATCAATGAAGGTGACCGACTACTGGAGGCAAAGCTTACCAACGGCGACATCGAAATCATCATCGCTGCACGGGCAGGTAAGGCCATTCGTTTCAATGAAAAGAATGTGCGTCCGATGGGTAGAACTGCAACCGGTGTAAGGGCAATTACCCTCAACGAAGCAGTCAATGATAGCGTTATCGGAATGGTCTGCGTAGATAAGACCGATTCAGGAGCATCAGTTTTTGTACTCTCTGAAAAAGGTGTTGGTAAACGCTCGGCTGTTGAAGACTATCCGACAGTAGGAAGGGGAGGGAAAGGTGTCAAAACCATTCAGATTTCCGATAAAACCGGAAACCTCATCGCTGTCAAGAACGTCAAGGACGAGGATGATTTGATGGTAACCTGCAAATCCGGAATAATTATTCGTATCTCATGTGATGACTTCCGTGTAATGGGCCGTGCTACACAGGGTGTACGAGTACTGCGTTTGGAAGAAGGAGATGAGATCGCCGATGTTGCTGTAGTTCTTCACGAAAACGAAGAAGAGGACGTAATTGCTGCAGATACGGAGGCAACAGATACACCGGTTTCGGACGCAAACGATAATACAGAAATTACCAAAACCACCGATGACAACGAATAGATGATGCGTTGGGAAGAACAGTCTGTTCTACATCATATAAATTAAATTAAATGCCGACCTGTTCGCAGTGTCGGCATTTGATTTTTACTTCACAATTGAATTGAAGTCTGGGTAGTAAATCCCAACTCAGAGATCAAAGAGCAGGAATTTTAAATACTGTTTATTTCAAAAGCACCTCACCGCTGAGTTGCTCTGTTTTGCCGTCAAAAAGCATTATTTCAGCCCTCCAGACAAATATTCCGGGGTTCTGAAGTTCACCATTGTATTTCCCATCCCATCCCTCCTGAACATTGTTCGGGACAAGATCAACGCCGTTGAAAACCAGATTTCCCCAGCGGTTATAGATCTGCAACGACTTGATTTTTACCACAACAGTTGAATTGGCAAAAAGGGTAAACTGGTCATTCGCATTGTCGTTGTTCGGTGAAAATACATTTGGAGCATATACATCAACCGATTTTTTGACTTTAAGCAGGAAAATAGACTGCGCCTCACATCCCTGCTGATTCCAAACCCTGATTTGATACGTTACAGGTCGGGTGGCATTGATTATTTCCGGTGTAAGACAATCGCTGCAACTTAAAAAAGTGGAAGGACTCCACAAAACGCGGGAAATCGATGCTGTGTCAGGAATAACCTTTACTAGCGGAGTGAATCTTTCTCCTTGTCTGAGCACAGCTCCGGGTTCAACCTCTATTAAAAATGGTTGCGCTCCCTGGATCTTCACATCTTTACTGAAAACACAACCTTTGGCATCTTTCACCAATGCACGATAGCTGCCCTGAACCAGTTTGTCAAATGTGCCGGTATCTGAGAAATGCACACCATTGTCAACGGAAAAAGCATATGGTGGAGTTCCACTATCTGTTCCGCTGAACTCAATTGAGCCGCTCTCCCCGTAGCATCGCGGCTGGATTACTCGTAGTGTACTAACAGGTGCCAGACTTTTGACTGCAACTGTCGAACTGTCCGTGCATCCGTTTCTGATATCGGTTACCTTCAGCCTGTAATTGCCAGGCTCAGAAACCTTTGGTGTCATCGTTTCGGAGCCTGCTACGATTTTTCCACCTGTCCATTCATATCGGTATTCTGATCCTGTCGAGGATAATGTCGCATCCAGCGATGCAAAGCCTTTTTCACAGGAAATGATCTGTTCCGGACCAGCATTTGCAATTGGTATAGAGGTGTTTTCTACCACCGTCACAATTGTGTCCCTCAGGCACCCGGTGTTCTTGTCTCTTATGGTGAATTGATATTTTCCCGGACTGCTGATGCTGGCAGTCAGGCCAATGCTGATTGTATTTCCATTTGAGTCTTTCCAATTGTACTCCACTCCCTGTCCTGATGTGGATCCTGTAGCGTCCAAAATGGTCGACCTGAGTATGCATGTCAGCAAGTCTGGTTTGGACATCTGCACAACCGGATATCCTGGAGCGGTCACACTCACGCTGTCGCTTGATGCACAACCATTGTCAGCGCGTTTCGTAGTCAGAACATAAATACCTGGCTTAACTACGTTCACGGTAAGCCTGTCGTTGTTTCCGCTTATTCCGGGTCCGCTCCACAGTATTTGCAATCCACTTCCGGTGCTGTTGCCATATAATGCAAGACTTGCAACCCTGCAGTCCAAAATCTGATCTGCTCCGGCGTTTACCGAAGGTTGTACGGTATTTTCAATAACGGTAGTTGTCAACTGCGTGATACAGAAATTTGATGTATCCTGGACCTTTACAGCATAGCTTCCCGGCTTCTTGACACGAACACTTGCGGAATCTGCGATAGTTCTACCACCTGGAAGGGACCATTGAACGGACCATTGAGGCTGTAAATTTGAAAGCTTCAGTACAGATTCCTTGTTGTTGCAGGTCAGAATTTCAGGAGTAGGAAGTGTAACAGCAGGATTTTTTTTATCTTCCACAATGCTGATCGCTTTTGACGATTCACATCCGTTTAGAACATCTTTGGCAGTTACATCGTAGTTGCCGGCACTGCTGATTTTTCGTAGGGTGTCGGAAGTGCCGTCCTCCC
The DNA here is from genome assembly GCA_947459655.1 of Lewinellaceae bacterium. Taxonomy (GTDB): domain Bacteria; phylum Bacteroidota; class Bacteroidia; order Chitinophagales; family Saprospiraceae; genus CANHEE01. The sequence continues at coordinate 2,819 of CANHEE010000071.1, read as the reverse complement.
ACCTGTAAAGGTAATTTGCACCCTTGGTTTTCAATTGTAGATTTAGGACAGAATCCCTGCAATTCAGTACGCTTTTGCCACTTATTTCAAACTGCGGCAAATTGATATTTTCATAAACCTCAGTGTTTTTGCTGCTTGAACAGCCGTTGATACCATTCACAACATTGAGCAGATAATTGCCTTTTCGGTCAATTTCAATGCTGTCTGAACTGTTTCCGGTTCTGATATTTCCATTTAATGTAGACCAAAGGATGGAGTAGGGGAAGTTGCTTTTTACCTCTGCGTGAATTTTTATGGATTTTCTCAGGCAATTAATGGTATCTGGGACAGACAACGCAATTTCAGGCTTTTCGCGGTTTTCAATAACTTGCACTGAATCTCTGAATGTACAACCGTTGTTTCTGTTTTTTGCGGTCAAAAAGTATACTCCACCGCGGCCAACCGTAAGCTGTATTGCATCAAGTGTGCTGTCGATGCCATTGCCCTGCCACTGAAAGCTGATTCCGCTTTGTGCTTGGGTGAGATTCGCAGAAAGCATGGTGGAATCTCTGAAGCAGTTTAGCGTGTCTGCAATGCTTATGTTGAACGCCGGCTTTTCAAAGTCCGCTTTCACAGTTGTGCTGTAGCTTGCTGAACAACCCGCAGCATCCCTCAGGACAAGCGTGTATACACCTGCTTTTGCCACTTCCGGACTAGCACTTCTGTCTCCTTTGACAATCAGCCCATCAGTTGTGCTCCAGAAATAGTAAAGTGAATCTGCTCCACTCGTCTGAGTGATTATTTGATCAGTTGGTCGGTTACAATTTAGCGTTGGCGCAGTAAGTAAGGCTGATATTGAAGATGTACTGGCTGAGACAACTATTTTTGCAGAATCGCGACAGAAGCTCAGTGTGTCAGTAAGAATGAGGGTATACTGACCTGCTTTGCTTATCACGGGGAATAGTGACCTTGGATCTGCCTCAATTTTTCCATCTGTGGTTTTCCAGTCAATTTTTGCATTGCCGGCATTGGCAGAAGTAGAAGCGTCGAGTTTAATTTCTGCTGCCCCGCAATTCAGTGCATCCGGTTTGGCAATAACCGGTGATGGTTTGTTTTTATTCTCGGTAATGGTGATGCTTGTGTCACGGAAACAGGTATTTATGCTATTGTAAATTCTGAGTTGATAGGTGCCGCTCTTGCTGATTTCCACTTGTGCAATCGAGTCTCTTCCCTCAATTTTTCCATCTGCCGTTTTCCAGTAATAGCTGAATTGCGGACCAATACTCGATCCAAATGTGTTCAGCGTGATGGTTGGCTTTGCACAGTTCAGCTCTTCGGGCTTGTTTAGCTTCAATACAGGCGGATTTTTATCCAGTGTCACAAGGACATTGGCAAAACCTTTGCAATTGGTAACATTGTCTGTCACAATCAATCTGTAGACACCTGCCTTGTCAACCACCGGTCTGAGGGTATTCTGGCCGGATACAAAATTGCCGTTGCTTGTAGCCCAGGTAAAAGCGTAGTTTGGCCCTGAACTTGAGGCACTTGCGTCTAGCTGCACGGTACTGTTGCTGCAATTGATCATTGCATTCTGACCGGCATTTGCTACAGGAACCGCAGGGTCTTTTTTTACCTGCATCCTGGAAGAACTGGTGCAGCCATTCGTTTTGTTGGTAACAATTAGTGTGTATGTTCCAGCCTGATTAACAGCAGCAATCAACGAATTGGCGCCGCTTAATACGGCTCCGTTGGTGGTCGTCCACTGGTAGCTGAAGTTGGGTCCTGTGCTCCCAGAACCCGAAAGAGCAACGTTTAAGATCGTACAGGTAAGCGTTTTGTCAGGACCTGCATTCGCTACTGGTACCGTCTTGTCCTGTTGTACACTAATGCTTCCTTCGGAAACACAGTTGTTGCCAATATTGGTGATTTTAAGCGTATACGTTCCCGTCTTGTTGATGATAGGATTTGTTGTGTTTTGCCCGGAGACAATATTCCCTCCGTTTTTGGAGGTCCAGCTATACAGGTATCCCGTGCCGCCGGATGAACCGCTCGCGTCAAGGGCCAACTCTGGATTTTTACAGGTCAGTAGCGGCGGACTTGCAATATTTACGCTCGGGAACTGCCGTATGTCTTCGACTACAACCTGGTATTTGGCGGTGCAAAAACTGGCTGGATCGGTAACCGTCAGGTTGAAAATTCCACCTTTACTGACATTGATTACCGGTAAAAACCTGCTTCCGACGATGGTTCCGCCTATGGTCGTCCATTCAAATTGCAGATTGTTTCCTTTTGAGGCAGACGCATCAACGGCAACAATCGCTTTGTTGCAGGTCACTGCTTCCGGTAGTTCGACCTTTGGTTGTGGGGTGTCAAAGTTTTCCGTTACGTTAACTTCAGCAGTTTTGATACACCCTGTAAAGGTATTGGTAACTGTGATTTGATATTTACCTGGTTTGTCTGCTGTAGGATTTCTCGTGTCGCTTCCTGAAACGATGTTGCCACCGATTGTTGACCATGAATATGCAAATCCTGCAACAACTTTGTCGTTGCCAAGTTGAACCACAGGTGAAGCACAATTTAATACTTTGCCCAGTGGAAAATCTACCTCCGGCAGCTGGGTATTGTTGCTGACAAATGTCTGCAGCTCAGTTACACATCCGTTGATACTATTGGTAATTTTGAGATTGTAAATACCGGGATTGGTTGTTCTGATGCTCATTGGATTTAACGTGCTGAAAGATTCAGTCGAAGTCCATAGTGCAGTAAAATTTGAGGTCAGGTTCACTGAGCCGTTCAGCGTCGTGGTACCCCTTAGGCAATCTATGTCATTGCTTTTTACG